>CAZUBV010000258.1:0-1503 GCA_964618875.1 uncultured Flavobacteriaceae bacterium | reverse complement strand
AAACACAAAAGATGAGGCTGATTCAAGCTCAAAGGAAAACACGAAGCGCTAGCTTCGGGTAATCCTGTAAACTACCGGAATACAGCAAAATGCTATAATACCGATAGCGCCCATCCTACAAGTAAAACTACCTTTACGCTATTAACGAGAGATCATGAAAAAATATATTCTACTTCTATTTCTATTTTTTGCACTAAGCGGTTGCAGCAAAGATGAAAAACCAAGCTACCTAGTTACACTAACTGCAGAAGAAGGCGGAAGTGTAAGTACTACTGGCGGATTACTAAAAGAAGGAACGTCTCTTACCATAACAGCAATACCAGATGAGCATCATATTTTCGACTCTTGGAGTGATCTAATCGAGGAAAATCCACGAACGCTGACCGTCATTGAAGACATCACCCTAACTGCTCGCTTTTTCAAAAAACAATACGAGCTCACTTTAGTTATAGAAGGCCAAGGAAGTGTTGAGCAAACACTAATCCCATCATTATCGACAACTTACAATGCCTTAGATCAAATCCAATTATCAGCAACGCCTGAGGTGGGTTGGCAGTTCGTCGGATACACCGGAGACCTGACCTCTTCTGAGCCCATAACTACCTTTGAAATTCAAGGGCCTACTAATATTACGGCAGTCTTTGAAAAAGCTAATCCTCTATATCTCGACGAAAACGGGGTTACCCTTAAAGCGAGAGATTTCGCCGTAGTCGGAGATATCTGGAATTTTAACGGAGAAAATTACACGATCGTTGACAACAATACCCTAAGAGCACTTGTTCTAGAAGATGCCGACCTATCTAAGGTAGTAACCTCTCTCGTTACCGATATGAGTTCACTCTTCAAAGACAAAACTGAATTCAACACCAGCATCGCTTCTTGGGATGTTTCTTCGGTCACTACAATGGAATCGATGTTTGAGGGCGCATCTGTCTTCAACCAGTCTTTAGAATATTGGAACACCTCATCGGTTACAAACATGCAGAAGATGTTTCGTAAAGCCCTAAATTTCAATCAGAATCTGAATAACTGGAATACGGCCTCGCTCCAAGAAATGGAATCAATGTTCTCTTTTGCCGCCTCATTCAATGGAAATATTTCATCGTGGGACATCAACCTAGTTACGTCATTAGCCTACGTATTTCAAAACTCAGGATTTAATCGCGATTTAACCGATTGGGATATCGCATCGATAACCAATCTTAGTGGAACATTCGCAAACTCACCCTTCAACCAGGACATTACAAACTGGAACACATCGTCAGTTACTCAAATGGGTGCAACCTTCGAAGGTGCATCAGCATTTAATCAACCTATAGGAACGTGGAATGTTGAGTCAGTGGTAAATATGACTACACTCTTCTATGAGGCAACCAGCTTCAGCCAAGACTTATCGTTTTGGTGCACGCCAAATCTCGAAACCTACACAAACTTCTCAACAGGATCAGGTCTAACTCAAAGCCAGTTATTCATTCCCGGAGCATGCCCAATCAATCCGGAGCT
>CAZUBV010000257.1:0-1511 GCA_964618875.1 uncultured Flavobacteriaceae bacterium | reverse complement strand
GGTTCTTCCGCTAGACGTTAGCCTTACATTTCTCGAGCTCATTGCTAATCCATCCGATTCTCGAACAGTATCGCAACCAACAATATCAATGCGATAACCTAGTTTGGAACTCATGTGCTTGATAATGGCCAATTGTTGAAAATCCTTTTCTCCAAAAAAGGCCTTGCTCGGCTCAACGAGGTCGAACAATCGCGTTACCACTTGAACCACTCCGTTGAAATGCCCAGGTCTGTTAGGTCCTTCCATCAGTTCATCTAAACCGTCCAGTTCAAACTTTCGTTGATCCTCAGTGCCAGCTGGGTAGATCTCCTCTACCGAGGGAAAGAACATTACATCTACTCCACTATCCTCCAAAAGCGATCTGTCGCTATCGAACGTCCGTGGATATTTATCAAGATCTGACGCGTTATTAAACTGTGTTGGATTCACGAAAACGGAAACAACAACTAAGTCTGATTCTCTTTTTGCTGCTTCTATTAAGGATAAGTGTCCAGCGTGGAGCGCTCCCATGGTAGGCACAAACCCAATACTAGAGTTTACAAGTTTTGCGTTTTCCGCAAAACGGATCATGGACTGGGCGGAGGTAAGAACTCTCATTAGTTAGTAAGTGGACAACAAAGCTAAAAAGTGCCGCTTGATAAAGTCGTAAAAATTGCGTATAAGAAACTTGCCATCCTTCTGAAACCCGCGTCAGCACTTGCATTCAGGGATTTTAATTAGTAAATTTGCATACTTTTTTCACCCAAAAAATCAAAATATGTCGCAAAAGGAGAGAGTGCTTTTCGTGTCTCAGGAAGTGGTTCCGTATCTACCAGAAAGTCGAATTGGAAAAATAGGCAGACACCTGCCTCAAGGAACTCAGGAAAGAGGAAGAGAGATAAGAACGTTCATGCCCCGCTTTGGCTGCATCAATGAAAGAAGAAATCAACTTCACGAGGTTATCCGTCTTTCAGGAATGAACCTTATTATTGATGATACCGATCATCCGTTGATCATTAAAGTAGCATCTATTCAACCAGCAAGAATGCAGGTTTATTTTATTGATAATGAAGAGTATATCCAGCGTAAGTTATTCCTTAATGGGAAAGACGGCAAGTTCTTTACCGATAATGACGAACGTGCCATTTTCTTTTGCCGAGGCGTAATTGAAACGGTAAAGAAACTCGGTTGGGCACCTGATGTCATACATTGCCACGGTTGGATGACAGCTTTACTTCCGTTCCTAATAAAGACTGTTTATAAGGACGATCCGATTTTTGAAAAGTCAAAGATTGTTTATTCTGTTTACGATGATGCATTTAAAGGAGAATTGTCCGATCGTATGCATGAGAAGGTGAAATTCGACACCTTGACCGATGAAGAAGTCAATGAATTCGCAGACTCATCTCATATTGGACTGACAAAAGCTGGTATTAAGTATGCAGATGCAGTAATCATAGGAGATGAGGAATTGACACCTGAAGCAGCAGCAGCCATTACTGGATGCGACAAGCCGGTGCTTGGCTTCAAGG
>CAZUBV010000256.1:0-1512 GCA_964618875.1 uncultured Flavobacteriaceae bacterium | reverse complement strand
AGCTGCTATTTTTGATTTTTTTGATGGGGCCGTTGCTCGTATGTTGACGGTTACTTCTAAAGAGGGGGTGTGGCTAGATTCTATGGCTGATTTGGTTAGCTTTGGTGTGGCCCCTGGAGTTTTTCTAATCTTCTTTTTCTCAACGAAATCTTCGCCCAACCCTGGGCTACTTGCCTTAGGAGCATTGCTTTTTATAGGAGCGCTTGTGAGACTCGTTCGATTCTCCTTATCCGAAAAGGAATCATCGGGAAATTTCGAGGGTTTACCAACCCCGGCGATGACCTTAAGTATTGTTGGGTTTAGCTATTACTTCAAATCTCTAGAATGGTCTTTTGATACTCCTGTTCAAAAGCTGGTTGTTACAGCAATGGTACTCGTACATTTCATTTGGATGATCAGTAAGGTAAAGACCCTAGGGTTTAAATTTAAGAGTGCTGCGTTTAGAGAGAATTGGAATCGCTACCTGTTTGTGGCGCTTTTAGTAGTTTTATTTCCGCTGTTAGGGGTAGGTGCAGTGCCTTTAGTTTTTGTGGGTTATGGTTTACTCTCGGTTACCCTCAAATTCTAAACGCTTTTTGCGAAGTTCAAAATTTTGTCCGAGATAAACTTTTCGAACCATCTCATCGGCAGCTAGCTCCTCTGGAGCCCCGGCTTTTAGGATACTACCTTCGAACATTAGGTAAGAGCGCTCGGTTATAGCTAAGGTTTCTTGAACGTTGTGATCGGTGATCAAAATGCCAATATTTTTATGCTTTAGTTGTGCAACAATCCGTTGGATATCTTCTACTGCAACAGGGTCAACACCGGCAAAAGGTTCATCCAGAAGAATGAATTTTGGATCTGTAGCCAGTGCTCGAGCAATTTCAGTTCTTCTGCGCTCACCTCCTGAAAGCAGATCTCCCCGATTTTTGCGAATGTGGTTGAGCGAAAATTCATCGAGTAATTCCTCCATCTTTTTGTGCTGTTCCGCTTTGCTGAGTTTGGTTGTTTGCAGCACACTTAAGATATTATCCTCAACACTTAATTTTCTAAACACCGAAGCCTCTTGTGCGAGGTACCCAATCCCATTTTGAGCGCGTTTGTACATGGGGTAGTTTGTAATCTCTTTATCGTCGAGATAGATCGCTCCGCTGTTGGGCCGAACTAGTCCTACGATCATATAAAACGAAGTGGTTTTACCCGCGCCATTGGGGCCAAGTAGCCCAATGATCTCGCCTTGATTTACCTCAAGAGATACGCCTTTTACAACCGTTCTTTGGTTGTAGATTTTCTTAATATCAACGACTTTAAGCTTCACTTTTTTCGCTTAATGCATCCCAATATTCGTAGGCACGTCTTAGGTGCGGAATCACAATAGTTCCTCCAACCAAAGTCGCGATTCCTAGTGCTTCTTTTACTTCAGCCTCTGAACTTCCTGACTTTTTCGCTCCTTCAAGATGATATTTCACGCAGTCGTCACAGCGGAGTACTGCTGATGCCACGAGCCCGAGGAGTTCTTTGGTTTTTACATCC
>CAZUBV010000255.1:0-1590 GCA_964618875.1 uncultured Flavobacteriaceae bacterium | reverse complement strand
GATTTTAGAGCGAGCAATGCTTCGTTTAAAAGATTTGAGAACATCAAAGTCAGCCCCTCTTAAAGACTATAAAATTTTAAGTAGTATAAGCGCCATGATGGCTACCGGACTTTGTCACGCTTATCGCTACACCGAAAAGCAGCCAGAGGTTAAACAAGCTGCAACTAATCTTCTTGAGTTTATTGTTTCACGTTGCGATGCTGAGGGCAAAATCCACCGAAATCATACGAGTTCAGCGTCCCAGATCGATGGGGTTCTCGAAGACTACGCCTACTGCATCGAGGCATTAATCGAAGGATATTCGTTAGAATGGAACGAGGTCTACCTTAGTACCGCTTTGCGAATGCTAGGGTGTGTTCAAAAACACTTTGCATCCGATCGTGCGCTATTCTACTATACTTCTGATCAGTGCTTATCGCTGATCCGCAGAAGTGTAGATACCGAAGATAACGTGATTAGTTCTGCCAATGCTACCTTGGCTACCTGTCTATTTAAACTCTCGGCGCTAGGTTTTGGAACAGCCTTTAAAGATCAATCGTTTGAAATGTTAAAGCAAGTTCAGGATCTAATTCAAACCTACCCCAAACATCACTCCTGCTGGCTGCAACTCTCACTCTTGCACAATCATAGTTTTAAAGAAGTTGTCATTACTGGCGAAAAGGCGCCTGAGTGGGCACAAGAGATTAATTCATCGTACAGTCCAAACCAAATCAGTGCTGCTTCAGTGGCATCATCTAATCTACCCGTATTTCATGGTAGATACGTAATGGGGCAAACAACTATATTTGTATGCAGCGATGGTGCTTGTTCGCTTCCGTTACATGATTTAAATCAGTATTTGAAAAAAGCTTAAAAATATGATCGAGCAAACCTTAAAAAATTACGAACAGCATATTGAAGAATTAATCAACATTTTATGGACCATCTTCCCAAATCTAGTCTCTGCGTTAGTGCTAGGTTTTGTAGGATGGTGGGTTATTAAACTCATCAATTTGGGAGTTTCCAAATTTTTCGAAAAACGAGAATACGATAGAACCTTAGAAACCTTTTTAGAGGATTTTATCTCGAACGGACTTAAAATACTTCTATTTGTGATGGTAATCACCCAAGTAGGAGTCGAAACTTCTTCGCTAATTGCGATGCTTGGTGCCGCCGGTCTTGCCTTAGGTCTTGCACTTCAAGGTTCGCTATCGAATTTCGCCGGAGGGATCTTAATACTCATCTTCAAGCCTTTTAAGATTGGAGACTTTATTTCAGCACAAGGCAGCGAGGGAACAGTTAAGCAGATTACCGTTTTTAATACCAAACTCAACACCTTTGGAAACCAGGAGGTAATCATTCCTAACGGAAATCTCTCGAACGATAAGATTACAAACTTTAGCTCTGAGGGTACCCGTCGTGAAAATCTTATCATCGGTATCGCCTACAGCAGTAATATTCAAAAGGCCCGTGAAATCATATTAGGACTTTGTGCTCAAGATGAAAACATTATGACTGAAGAAGGCAAAGAAGCTCAGGTGGTTGTTACCGAATTGGCCGATAGTTCGGTAAATCTGGCGGTACGCTATTGGGCTTCTGCCGATACCTTCT
>CAZUBV010000254.1:0-1608 GCA_964618875.1 uncultured Flavobacteriaceae bacterium | reverse complement strand
AGTCCCCACTAAACATATATTCGCCTTTGGTGTAGCCAATCGAATTAATCACACCTCTTGCAATAGATTGCACATCTAGATAGGTAGCGCTCTTCACTTCTCCTGCTAGCACTACCTGTCCGGTGGTAACCAACGTTTCACAGGCTACCTTACTTTGTGGGTCAAATGCTAAGAAATGATCTAAAAGCGCATCGCTAATTTGATCGGCAATCTTGTCAGGATGACCTTCACTTACTGATTCTGATGTAAACAAATAAGACATAACAAACCTTTATAATCGAAAACCGAACTGAAGTGTACTGCTTGAAAAGCTAAAGTGATTACGGCAGGTATAGGCCAATACTGCTTTAGCATTTTTTAAGAGGTTGCAATCAGTTCAAATCTTTCCTCGTATGAGCCACAAAAGTACACTTATTTTTACACACAAAACACAAAAATACCTCACGATTCACTCGCTTAATTCTTATCTTGAGGCTCATTTTATAAAATTCATTTTTGAATGCATATCGCGATTGCTGGCAACATTGGAGCCGGAAAAACTACATTAACTGATCTTCTAGCAAAACAATTTAAATGGGAGCCACACTTCGAAGAAGTAATAACAAACCCCTATCTAGACGATTTTTACACGCATATGGAGCGCTGGAGCTTCAACCTGCAGATTTACTTTTTAAATACCCGATTTCGACAAATCCTCAATATACGAGAGAGCGGAAAAACAGTCATTCAGGATCGAACCATTTATGAAGACGCCTTTATTTTCGCGCCGAATCTACATGACATGGGGTTAATGACTCAGCGCGACTTCGATAACTACAAAAGCTTATTTGAGCTAATGGAATCGCTTGTAGCAGCTCCTGATTTGATGATTTATTTGAGAAGTTCTATCCCGAACCTAGTCAAGCAGATTCACAAGAGAGGTCGTTCATACGAAAGCGGAATTTCAATTGACTATCTGAGTCGTTTGAATCAGCGGTACGAAGAATGGGTTAAGGGATATACCAAAGGAAAACTGCTCATCTTCGATGTTGACGATCTTGATTTTGTAGATAATCCAGAAGATCTAGGAAGCATTGTCAACCGAATTGACGCCGAACTTAACGGCCTTTTTTAGACACTCATTCGGTTTAAAATAAAAAAGCCTGCCGGGATCCCGACAGGCTTTTTTAATATGATTTATAGTCATTATTTGATAGCGGAAACTTCTTTAGCGGCAATGACTACCTCTGGGTGATTCTCTTTTACGATTTTCATACCCTCTTCAATAGAATCAGCCGTGTAAGTAACCTCTTCTTTTGTCACTACCCCATTTACTTCTTCAGAGGTAGTAATGGTAATCGTTACTGCATCTGTATCAGTGGTTGCTGCAACATGCACAGAAATCTCTTTATTAACTTCGGATGCAGCTGAATCAGCATAGGCTTCGATATCAGAAGCATCTACAAGACTTGGAGCAATTACAAGCGCCACAACAGACATCAATTTAAGTAGGATATTAAGTGAAGGCCCTGAAGTATCCTTAAATGGATCTCCTACCGTGTCACCAACTACTGCAGCTTTGTGCGCATCGCTACCTTTACGACCTTCTTTTTCGATTGTTTTCTTTGC
>CAZUBV010000253.1:0-1634 GCA_964618875.1 uncultured Flavobacteriaceae bacterium | reverse complement strand
GGCTTCGCCCTGGAATGTATATTGGTAAGCTTGGCGACGGTTCTTCAGCAGATGACGGTATTTACATTTTATTGAAAGAAATCCTTGACAACAGTATCGATGAATTCGTAATGGGTTCAGGTAAAACGATAGAAATTGTCATCAAAGATCAGTACGTAATCGTTCGTGATTACGGACGAGGAATACCACTGGGAAAGTTAGTCGAGGTAGTTTCAAAAATGAACACCGGTGGTAAATACGACACAAGAGCTTTTAAAAAATCGGTGGGTTTAAATGGGGTTGGAACCAAAGCTGTTAATGCACTTTCTTCATTTTTCAAAGTCTCTTCATTCCGTGAGGACCGAGAGAGACATGCGGAATTCTCAAGAGGACTATTAGTTCAAGAAAGTGAGAGTGAATCGAAGCAACGAAAAGGAACGAAAACAGAATACATCCCGGACAGTGAAATTTTTAAAAATTTTCGATATCGTGATGAGTATGTTGAGCGAATGCTCAAAAACTATGTGTATCTCAATCCAGGTCTTACTATTGTTTACAACGGACAGAAGTTTTTTTCAGAGAACGGACTAAAAGATCTGTTGGAGGATCAAAACCCAGTTGAAGACTTTTTATATCCGGTTATTCATCTAAAGGGTGATGACATAGAGATTGCCATAACGCATTCAAAAACACAGTACAACGAAGAATATCATTCCTTTGTGAATGGTCAGCACACGACTCAAGGCGGAACACATCAAGCCGCTTTTAGAGAAGCTGTAGTTAAAACGATAAGGGACTTTTATGGCAAGAATTATGATGCTTCCGATGTTCGAAAGTCAATCATATCGGCTATTGCTATTAAGGTAATGGAACCTGTTTTTGAAAGTCAAACCAAAACAAAATTAGGCTCTACTGATATGGGAGGTGATCTGCCTACTGTTCGAACATATATTAATGATTTTGTTGGACATCACCTCGATAATTATCTGCACAAAAACCCGGAAGTTGCAGATGCTATACAGCGCAAAATTCTTCAAGCTGAACGGGAGCGTAAAGAACTCTCAGGCATAAGAAAGCTTGCTAAGGAACGCGCAAAATCGGCCAGCTTGCACAATAAGAAGCTTCGAGATTGCAGAGTACATTTGACCGACCTTAAAAATGATAGACGGCTTGATTCTACGTTATTTATAACCGAAGGAGATTCTGCATCGGGTTCGATTACTAAATCGAGAGATGTAAATACCCAAGCAGTTTTCAGTCTGCGAGGGAAACCACTTAATTCTTATGGAATGTCAAAAAAGATAGTCTACGAGAATGAAGAATTTAACTTACTTCAAGCGGCCTTAAATATAGAAGAGTCGATGGAAGATTTACGTTATAATAATATCGTAATCGCCACGGATGCCGATGTAGATGGTATGCATATCCGACTGCTTCTTATTACCTTTTTCTTGCAATTTTTTCCAGAGCTGATAAAGGAGAATCATTTATATATATTGCAAACACCGCTTTTTAGAGTTCGTAATAAGAAAGAAACATTTTACTGCTACAGTGAGCAGGAGCGTCGAAAGGCTATTGAGCATTTAGGTGGTAAGCCCGAAATAACACGTTTTAAGGGACTTGGAGAGATATCGCCTGACGAGTTTAAACACTTT
>CAZUBV010000252.1:0-1642 GCA_964618875.1 uncultured Flavobacteriaceae bacterium | reverse complement strand
ATTGTACCAGGATGAATTGGCATTGCCCATGGCAGCACTCGTATTCGTTATGAACAAAACGAGGAGATAAATCGAAAATGAGTTCCATCCTGGTCCACTTTCGAAAGAATTTTTCTATGCAAAGTAAAAATTTTTATTCCATGCTAGGACTCGTTGTGGTTTCATGACTAAATCTCAAGTACGAAGTACGTGAGAAACTAAAGAGAAACCAAAGAGAACGTCGAACTGGTCAAGTTGAAGATAGACGAAAGTGTCGAATTGTGATAAATACTGCTATTAGTATTGAGTCGCCATTAGGATTTAACAGTGATTCTGTTAATTCGGTCAACAGTGAAGAATTATACGCGCGTTGAATAATCACTTTTTTAGTAGACCAACTGACTCTCTCGTTCATTTTTAGTAGACTTTCTCTAAATCTACGTCTCTGATACGCACTAAAACTTTAGAGAAAAGGCTTTTCATCTGCTTTGCATTATCAAACATACTCCATGAACAGTACATATCAAGCCCCCTTTCTCCGTTTTTGACGTCAAGTGCCAACCATAAGAAGTCATTAAAAGCCAATTGAACTCGTTGTTGGCCCATCATGCTGTTTTTCAAGGCTGCATCAAGAATTGGTAGAGATATTTTCCTAGCGAACAATTCCGTATTCAGTGTGACCCCTATACATAAGCCCTTGGCTATACTTTTTAGTACATCCATACTTTCCTTAACGTCCATGCACTTTAAAATTGTTCTCGATAGATTCTTCATGTATGTATCTGTATAACTAGCTTCAACTCCACCTAGTAATGCACCAGCTGCTATACAGGCGGCCTCACGAACAGAATCATTGGTATCGACCATTAACTTCTCGATTACGACACTCATTTCGTCCATGTCATTTATGGTTAATACTGAACGAGCTCCTGAGCAGATAATGTATCGGCAATAGTTCGCAAATCCGTGTTTTTCTTCGAAAGAATCACATTTCGTTTTTGCCAAACCAACCACAAGATCTTTTGCAATATTTTCTTCAGACAGTTCACAAGCAGCAGCTATTGTTTTCGCTGCAGCTTCTCGGATGCCATCATCTGCATGAAATAACAATGTTTTTCCCGTCTCCAACGCGGAAGGTACACTGTCTGAAAGTTTTATCTGCTTACCGCCAAATTTCAGAACTACTGCTAACGCTTCTAAAGTTGCTGTTTGGACTGCTATTACAGATCCGCTCTCCGATTCAAAGGAAGTCGCAGTAATGGTTTGTGCACTACTAGTTGAAACCAACTCCTTAATAAGAGGATCTATTCTTGTAGTTAGAGGCATCAATAGTGCAAGAGCCTTTATTGCTTCAACTCGGACTTGACGAGAAGGGTCGGAGAGAGCTTTACAAAATGTTGTTTGAAATTGAGGCACGAATGCTCTTAATGCTGCTCCTCCCTTAGTCAAAATTAAACCCAGGGTTTTGATGATGGATATCTTCACAGCACTAGGATTACGGTCACCGACAATTCGAAGTAAAGGTCCAGTAATTTTAATTATAAATGGCCCTGCCAGGTATTTTTGTGACGTGATTGAAATGAGCTCCCCGAGACCAGCAGCAGAAACCTCTCGAATCGTTGAATTTCCATAAAGAATACCTCGTGAGTATATTGGCAACATT
>CAZUBV010000251.1:0-1649 GCA_964618875.1 uncultured Flavobacteriaceae bacterium | reverse complement strand
CTACCCCTAGTAGTATCTTTCTCGTCGCGTGTAGCGTGAAAACTCGGACACATACCACCACTGGCGTTTTCGGTTTTGCGGCAGTCCCCACTTCCATTACATTTTTCGATGGCCCGAAGATATCCCTCACTGTCATCAAAATTTAAAAACGTTTCGATCGCAGGTTCTCTGCGATCAACTTCGTATCGAAGACCTTTATCCATCGGATAAGGATCAACAATCTTATGCGGATTTAATAAATTAAACGGATCAAAAATGGTTTTGACCTTTTTTAGCAGCTCATAATTTTTTTCACCGATAAGCATAGGAATAAATTCGGCTCGAACGATTCCATCACCGTGTTCTCCACTAAAGCTTCCTCCATATTTTTTAGTAAGTAGGGCTACATCTGTAGTGATCGCACGAAACAGCTTTACGTCACTTCCCTTTTTTAAATCAAGAATAGGTCTGAGATGTAATTCTCCAGCACCAGCGTGTGCGTAGTAAACCGCCTTCTGCTGATACTGATTCATTATTTCCGAGAATTCAAGGATAAAGGGTTTTAAATCAGCGAGAGCTACCGCAGTATCTTCAATACACGCAACCGCTTTTTGATCTCCAACCATATTACCTAGAAGACCAAGCCCCGCTTTTCTGAGTTCATTGGCATGTCCAATCTGTGCCCCTCTAAGAACCGGATGAGCATAGCTTTCACTCTTTTCTTCTAATAAGCCGAGTAATTGATTTAATTTTTGTTCCAGTAAATCGTTTGTTTCCGCGCGCACTTCGAGCATGAGTACTGCATGCGGATCTCCATCGATAAACGACCGCATTTGTGAGTATAAATGATTTCCCTTGGTGCAATCGAGGATGACCTTGTCCATCATTTCACAAGTATAAAGCTCTTGTTCCATGACCACTGCCACATCGGAAAGTGCCGATTCTAGTGTTTTATAATGGGTAACAACCATGGCAGACTCAGTCGGCATCAGATCATCAAGTGCTAAAGTGATTTGACTGCTAAATGCCAATGTACCTTCGCTACCGCATAACAATTTAGACAGATTAAACGGCTGATTTCCCCCAAACACGCTTGCAGAGAGCATTGCATCTAGAGCGTATCCCGTATTTCTTCGGTGAATCTCTGCCTTTGGAAAAGCCGCTACAATTTCTTCCTGAACTGATTTTGGTTGTAAAAGAGAAATAATCTCTTGCTCTATTTGTTTTCCAAAATCAGAAACTTGCGGAGCCTCATTAGATGATTTAAGTACAGATCCGAATTCATGAACCGAACCATCACTGAGAACGGTTCGTAAACCGATTACTTTATCGCGTGTTACTCCATAACGTATTGAAGTTGTTCCTGAACTGTTATTTCCAACCATTCCACCAATAGTGCAACGATTTGCAGTCGAAGTATTAGGACCAAAAAACAGGCCATGTGGAGCTAAAAATTGATTGAGTTCGTCTCGAATGACTCCTGGCTCAACGGTTACTTGTTTTTTTATTGGATCAAAGTGAAGGATTTGATTCATGTATTTAGAGACGTCCACAATCAACCCCTCACCTACGCATTGGCCAGCTAGGGATGTGCCAGCAGCTCTAGGTATTAGCGCACAATTCTCGCGTTTTGACCAGTTCACTAGTAGACGCAAATCTTTCTCTCCTTT
>CAZUBV010000250.1:0-1710 GCA_964618875.1 uncultured Flavobacteriaceae bacterium | reverse complement strand
GAATCTTATCTTTGCCACCTAAACTAAAGGCAATGATTGCAATTACTCTGCCCGATGGCAGTATCAAGAACTTTGAACCAGGGGTTACTCCTTTTGATGTAGCGATGAGCATCAGCGAAGGTTTGGCCAGAAATGTCATCTCTGCGACATTTAATGAGCGTGTTGTAGAGACTTGTACGTCTCTCGACGTAGATGGATCGCTTACCTTGCACACCTGGCAGAATGAAGAAGGGAAAAAAGCTTTTTGGCATTCCTCCGCACATATACTTGCCCAGGCATTAGAGCAATTATATCCCGGTGTAAAGCTATGGGTTGGTCCTGCAATCGAACGCGGCTTTTACTATGATGTTGATTTGGGCCAAGAAAGTCTCTCTGAAAAAGACTTCAAGGCTATTGAAGATAAGATGCTGGAAATTGCACGGGGTAAGCACGATTTTAAAATGAGAGCCATTTCTAAAGATCAGGCCCTCTCCTATTACAAAGGAAAAAACGAATACAAAGTTGATTTAATTTCAAATCTCGAAGACGGGACCATTACCTTTTGCGATCACGACACCTTTACGGATTTATGCCGTGGAGGGCACATCCCGAATACGGGTATCGTAAAAGCGGTTAAAATTCTTAGTGTTGCAGGGGCGTACTATAAAGGAGATGAAAATAACAAGCAGCTTACCCGGGTTTATGGCATTAGTTTTCCTAAGCAAAAAGAGCTGACCGAATACCTCGCATTATTGGAAGAGGCGAAAAAAAGAGACCACAGAAAATTAGGCAAGGAACTTGAACTCTTTACCTTTTCCCAAAAAGTTGGACAAGGTCTTCCCTTGTGGATGCCAAAAGGAGCCGCACTTAGAGAACGGCTCGAGAACTTCCTCAAGGCTGCTCAGAAAAAAGCAGGCTATGATATGGTCATCTCTCCTCATATTGGAAATAAAGAGTTATACGTAACCTCAGGGCATTACGCTAAATACGGCGCCGATAGTTTTCAATCGATCAAAACACCAAACGAAGGTGAAGAATTCATGCTTAAACCCATGAACTGTCCTCACCACTGTGAAATGTACAACAGCAAACCTTGGTCCTATAAAGATTTACCCAAGCGTTTTGCCGAATTCGGCACTGTATATCGTTACGAACAAAGCGGGGAGCTTCATGGACTTACGCGCGTTCGTGGATTTACTCAAGACGACGCCCACATTTTTTGTACTCCAGATCAACTCGATCAGGAGTTTATGAATGTTATTGACCTGGTACTATACGTTTTTGGCTCACTTGGTTTTGACAATTTTACCGCACAAGTTTCCCTTCGCGACCCAAAAAATCCAGATAAATATATAGGCCATCTTGAAAACTGGGAAAAAGCAGAGACGGCTATTATTAATGCCGCCAAGGCCAAGGGATTGGATTACGTTGTTGAAGAGGGCGAAGCGGCCTTTTACGGACCAAAACTTGATTTCATGGTAAAGGATGCCTTAGGCCGCAGCTGGCAGTTGGGCACAATTCAAGTAGATTACAACCTCCCGGAACGATTTGAGCTTACCTATAAGGGTAGTGACAATGAACTCCATCGACCCGTTATGATTCACAGGGCTCCTTTTGGAAGTATGGAGCGCTTTATCGCGATACTTCTAGAACATACCGGCGGTAATTTCCCGCTATGGTTAATGCCAGAACAAGTCAGTATTTTATCCCTCAGTGAGAAATACGAAAAAT
>CAZUBV010000249.1:0-1710 GCA_964618875.1 uncultured Flavobacteriaceae bacterium | reverse complement strand
GAATCTTATCTTTGCCACCTAAACTAAAGGCAATGATTGCAATTACTCTGCCCGACGGCAGTATTAAGAACTTTGAACCAGGAGTTACTCCTTTTGATGTAGCGATGAGTATCAGCGAAGGATTGGCCCGGAATGTCATCTCTGCGACTTTTAATGAGGGCGTGGTGGAGACCTCTACGCCACTCGAGGTAGATGGATCACTGACCCTACACACCTGGCAGAATGAAGAAGGAAAAAAAGCTTTTTGGCATTCCTCCGCACACATACTTGCACAAGCATTAGAACAATTGTACCCTGGTGTTAAGTTATGGGTTGGTCCAGCAATCGAACGCGGCTTTTACTATGATGTTGATTTAGGCGAAGAAAGTCTTTCTGAAAAAGACTTTAAAGCCATTGAAGATAAGATGCTGGAAATTGCACGAGGTAAACACGACTTTAAAATGAGGGCGGTTTCCAAAGATCAGGCCCTCTCCTATTACAAAGGGAAAAACGAATACAAGGTTGATTTAATCTCAAATCTCGAAGATGGGACCATTACCTTTTGCGATCATGACAGCTTTACTGATTTATGTCGTGGAGGCCATATTCCTAATACAGGTATCGTAAAGGCCGTTAAAATTCTCAGTGTTGCTGGAGCCTACTATAAAGGAGATGAAAATAACAAACAGCTTACCCGGGTTTATGGTATTAGCTTTCCCAAACAAAAAGAACTCACCGAATACCTCGCCTTATTAGAAGAGGCGAAAAAAAGAGACCACAGAAAATTAGGCAAGGAACTTGAACTCTTTACCTTTTCCCAAAAAGTTGGACAAGGTCTTCCCTTGTGGATGCCAAAAGGAGCCGCACTTAGAGAACGGCTCGAGAACTTCCTCAAGGCTGCTCAGAAAAAAGCAGGCTATGATATGGTCATCTCTCCTCATATTGGAAATAAAGAGTTATACGTAACCTCAGGGCATTACGCTAAATACGGCGCCGATAGTTTTCAATCGATCAAAACACCAAACGAAGGTGAAGAATTCATGCTTAAACCCATGAACTGTCCTCACCACTGTGAAATGTATAACAGTAAACCTTGGTCCTACAAAGATTTGCCTAAGCGTTTTGCCGAATTCGGCACTGTATATCGTTACGAACAAAGCGGGGAACTTCATGGACTTACGCGCGTTCGTGGATTTACTCAAGACGATGCCCACATCTTTTGTACTCCGGATCAACTCGATCAGGAGTTTATGAATGTTATTGACCTGGTGCTTTACGTTTTTGGTTCACTCGGCTTTGACAATTTTACAGCACAAGTTTCTATACGGGACCCCAAGAATCCAGATAAATATATAGGCCATCTTGATAATTGGGAAAAAGCAGAGACCGCTATTATTAATGCCGCAAAGGCCAAAGGATTGGATTACGTCATTGAAGAGGGTGAGGCTGCTTTTTACGGGCCCAAACTTGATTTTATGGTAAAGGATGCTTTAGGCCGCAGCTGGCAGTTAGGAACAATACAAGTTGATTACAATCTCCCGGAACGATTTGAACTTACTTATAAAGGGAGTGACAATGAACTCCATCGACCCGTAATGATTCACAGGGCTCCTTTTGGAAGTATGGAACGCTTTATCGCGATACTTCTAGAACATACCGGCGGTAATTTCCCTCTGTGGTTAATGCCAGAACAAGTCAGTATTTTATCCCTCAGTGAGAAATACGAAAAAT
>CAZUBV010000248.1:0-1756 GCA_964618875.1 uncultured Flavobacteriaceae bacterium | reverse complement strand
CAACTCAAAAACCACAGAGAGTGCCGAGCGTCCTAGCGTGCGTATCATATGCGGGCGTTATCCAGTCGTGTTATAGATGTGATGCGAAAAAGAAGTACTTCTTATGACACGAATACCCGTAGCAATGGAAGCCGAACTTTACAAAAAAAACGGGAATGCGTCGCCGACCAACTTTCTCGTAGGCTACCATGATAATAGTCGTTCAGCAGCCCTCCTAGCTAGACGTGCTTCGCACCAAAGTATCTGAGCGATAGCAAATCAAAAGCTGATCAATTGAGGCCTTACCCCGGCAACTAGCGCCGCCCAAAAGCAAATTCCTATCAGTAGAACCCCGCAAGTAACGACAAAAAAAAGATTCTTCGTCGAATGGGGGCAATAGCTCTTTTAAACTCTGAGCTAAGTGAATGCATCCGCAAGAATATGGTGGGCAGTGCTCCCGCGCTGCCGAGGTGGGTTCGATATGTTGTGGACCATCTAGGTGACCTCGCAAGCACGGCATGGCAGGCGCCATGCCCGCCACATCGCCTAACTAAGCGCCCCTTACCCAGAAAACGACTATGATCCAAAAAAAAGGAGCCTCCTAAGAGGCTCCTTTGAATGAAATCAATTAAACACTATCTGGAGAGCACACTCATCACTAAGATAAGTGTGACGATGCTCGCTAGGCTCGCGCCGCTGCCGATAAAACCATCTACGAGGGCTTTAAGGTTAGCGATAACATTCATACCAGCAGCGTTACCGAAGATAACGGAAACAACGACCAGTAAGCCGACTGCAGAAACAAGAAGAGCAGAAATACCTCCGATCGCAGATTTTAGTTGGTTGATAGCATTTTCCATAGTTTGTATGATTTTGGGGTTAGTTTTTTTGTGTTATGTTTCCCGCTATGCGCGCTTACGCAACAGAGCGAAAATTAGGATGAGGGCGACTAAACCAATGAAACCGTTCTCTCCACCAATAGAGGTCACGATTGCAGATAAGTTTCCGACAACGCTAGCACCAAAAATAGCGCCTTGGCCGAAAACAATTTCAGCGATGATACCGAGAGCAACTAGGCCAATACCGAGTTCCGATATGCCTTTAATCACATCAGTCAGCTGTGAGGTTATTTTTTCCATTTTTCTCCTTTGTTGGGGTGAACTAGTCGCATACTTCGGCAAGTCAGATGACCTGCCATTGCGACCAGAAAGATAAAGATGAAGCCTCGAATAGGCCTGTAAATAAGCCTACAGTAGAACGAGAAACCAAGCCTAAGGCAGAATCATGGCATGTCGTCGAACCAGTATATGGAACCCATAAACCGTATGGATCTTCAGTAGTGAGGACAACAGGACGAGAGCCATTTGCTCTACGTAAGATCCAGCTTACATGAATAAAACCCCTCACTGGGAGTGTGAACTTAACTAAGATTTAACAAAAGGAAAGAAAATTCTTCATAAAAAAGCTTTGGCCTAGTTTATCGCAGTCAGACAGTTAAATGCCAAGGTCTGGATTAAAAAGCCCAGTTGTGAGTGTGCCTCTATCATTCATCGAAATACTTTTGCTCAGGCCAGAAGTATCCCATCGTGCATACGCTGGGAGAATTTCAAGGACAGCCACGGGGCAGGAACCTTAAGCATGGGGTGCCCTTTAATGCCTATAATTGTAACTGAACCACTCACCACGGAGCCAGCAGTCCGAAAATAAAAAAATCTATTAATGCAAATTGGGAATTAAATCTCATTTGGCGGATTCAATTCTGAAGTGCAAGAGAGCG
>CAZUBV010000247.1:0-1807 GCA_964618875.1 uncultured Flavobacteriaceae bacterium | reverse complement strand
CTAAATGAGATGGCAACCCTAGCGGATAATCGCCGACAGATGGCGGTCTGTAGGTAGACGCCAGACCATTGCCCACCTATTTGGACTTCAAACCTTATTTTTCTTTGGTTACTACTGTCAAAGCCGATAAACAGATTTTGCTTTATTGAAAAGGGGAGGCTCTACTTTGCCTCTATTTGTGTCGAAACCAGCAGTCCATACGTGATTCTTCGTACCCTTTGAAGACTGTATTGACTGGATAGCCGTGGATCAGCTGGTTATTGAATTTGGTTCGTGCCAGGTAGTTAAATGCTCCCATATCTCCAGTGTAGGCAGTTTTATTGGATACATTGTATTGGCGATGAATTGCGCAGAGTTGCTGGAGAAAGGTTAAAAAAAGGGGATAATTTCCGCCTATGATACCACAGTTCAAGAGTGTTTTTGAAGCATGGTGCATTTCATAATCTGCATAGTCCTCAATTTGGCTCCTTAAACTACTAGAATGTGCCTGCATCCATTCGTTAGCCAGTTGAGTGGGCTCATCTCCACAAAATAGCGTGTTGGGTGAGGTGATAAAAAGTGGGTCAACAAAGGGATTATTTACTAGCGTTACATCCGAAACATCGGTAACAAAAATATTGGCTGGGGGATGGGTTTGTTTTTCTAAAAAATCTAGGTAAACGAGGTAACGGTATACGTTGGGGTTGAATTGGGGATTGTAGGAAATGTTTACAAAGGTGAGGTAATCGTTTTCGTAAATTCGGCAGGTTTCATCGTTAAAGCCATTATGAAACAGTATTCCACGAAGTTTGGCAGCTGCGATCGATTCTGCCCAGTTGCGCACCAATTCATAGTTATTGTCTTGAAGTGTGGTGTTGCGGTTGACATCATAAACCCCAGTGATGTGACAGGCAAGGATCAGGTTGCTATTTGGAGGTAGCTTTGGGTAATTCCCAGTCATGAGCTTGCCTCTAGTAGCTGTTGTAATTTTACCTGGGAACAAGTACTGTTCGGATTGTTACGGTAATAAATGTAGGTTCGCAGGTCCACTTTTTTAACCCTGTAAATTGATCTGGCTCTTTCAAAAAAGTCCGAATCTGCAGCAAACCCATCTCTAAATGGTAGGTTTAAGAATACTTCTCTAAGCCCGAAAAGAGTTCCAAAAAGGGTGGCTTCATCCAAATGAATTTGCTTGCTTAAGTCGTTTCTATCAGGCACGAAGTAGTCCTCTGGTGTTTCGACAATGGTTTCGGAGGTGGAGCAAATTAAGTCGGCTGACTTCATCTCTCGGAGGCAGGAGGAAAGGTGGTTGGGCTTGTACTCGTCGTCACTGTCTAGGATAGTAATGTAGGTTCCTACGCTGTTGAGTACACCGCGGTTAATTGATGCCGCTTGACCACGGTTGCTATGGCGGATGTAGCAGAGTCGATCTTCATGCGCTTCGATGTATTTCATCAAGGATTCTCGGTTATTTTCTTTGCTCCCATCGTCGATGATGATCAATTCAAAATCTTGAAAATCTTGATTAATAACAGAGTCTATCGCTCGTTTTGTGGCGGCAAAGTCGGTATTGTAAACCGCCATCAAGATCGATATGGGTACTTGTTTTAACATCCTGAATGAGGGTTTTTTCTGCTCATGTCTATTTAAGAGATAGCCCTCGCTGCGCTCCTACGCTTTTTCGATCGGCCAAATTTTGTAGATGCCAAAGGTAGGAAGAACTAGGTTATGGAAGGGTTAAAAAGTGATGATGGAATCATTAACACCCTAAAATAATTATTTAAATATCTGATTATTAGTGTATTAATTATTTTTTAGTAGGACCTCC
>CAZUBV010000246.1:0-1818 GCA_964618875.1 uncultured Flavobacteriaceae bacterium | reverse complement strand
AATGGCAAATGTCTTATGCAGATTCAGGTGACAAACATCTGCTCCGATGGTTGCCGGGTTAGTAAGGCCTACTTGTGCGTTCATATTTGCACCATCCATGTACACCTGCCCGCCGTTATCGTGAATGAGTTTAGTGATTTTGCGAATAGAAGATTCAAATACCCCATGAGTAGAAGGGTAGGTGACCATAAGTGCAGCGAGATTTTCAGAATGAGCTTCGACTTTTTCTTGAAGGTCTTCAAGGTCGATATTTCCTCGCTCATCGGTTTTGGTTACAACCACTTTCATGCCTGCCATTACCGCAGATGCTGGATTCGTACCGTGTGCAGATGCTGGAATAATGCACACATCGCGGTGGGAGTCTCCGCGCGACAAATGATAAGCTCGGATGGTCATTAGCCCGGCATATTCGCCTTGAGCTCCTGAATTCGGTTGCAGCGATGTGGCCGCGAAACCTGTGATCTCGTTGAGGTAATTGCTAAGATCGGTAAGGATTTGTATGTATCCTTCTGCTTGGTCTATCGGAACAAAAGGGTGCAGATTTGCAAATCGAGACCAGCTTAAAGGAAGCATTTCTGTTGCTGCGTTGAGCTTCATTGTGCAACTTCCTAAAGCAATCATCGAATGATTTAAGGCAAGATCTTTGCGCTCCAATTTTTTGATGTAACGCATCAGTTCCGTTTCACTGCGAAAACGATGAAACACCTCATGAGTAAGGAACTCACTCTTTCGGCTAAATTCTTCGGTAAAAACAGTGTCTGAAAGCTGTGCGTAATTGGTTTTGAGTTGATTGGTTTCGATAGACGTTCCAGTCAGGGCTTCAATAAGATTTTTAAGGTCTTCAAAAGATGTCGTTTCATTAATTGAAAGGCTTACTTCAGAATCCGACGGATAATAGAAATTAATTTCAGCTTTTAGCGCTCGAGCTTCAACAGCCTTTGCATCTATACCTTTAAAATATAGGGTGTCAAAATAAGATGAGAAGACCGGATGTAAACCGTTCTTGCCAGCCTCTTTGGCTACCAGCTGCGTCTTTTTATGAATATCAAGGGCAATTGAAGTAAGGCCATCAGGTCCATGATAAACCCCATACATCCCAGCCATTACGGCTAAAAGGACTTGCGCTGTACAAATGTTTGAAGTTGCCTTGTCACGCTTAATATGTTGTTCTCTAGTTTGCAGGGCCATTCGAAGGGCCGGATTACCATCAGTGTCTATGGTTCTTCCTATGATTCTACCTGGAATAGTTCTTCGATAATCGTGTTTTGTTGCAAAGTAGGCTGCGTGCGGTCCGCCGTATCCAAGTGGAATTCCGAAGCGTTGGGTAGTTCCGACCACTACATCTACTCCATAGCTTCCTGGTTCTTTCAGTAGTGTCAAACTCAATAAATCAGCAGCGACGGCTACTTTAATGTCATAGGTTTTCGCCTTTTCAACGACCTGGCTTAAGTCTGTTACATTTCCGTATTTACCTGGATACTGTGCAATAAGTCCGAAATAGCTGTCATTAGCTTCAAACGTGTCTAGGTCTCCTAAAACAAGCTCAATCTCTAGCGGTGTCGCCCGAGTTTGAAGCAGCGAATAGGTTTGAGGTAAGATTTCTTGATCAACAAAGAATTTTAGAACGCTATTTTTCTTTTGTTCTCGTGAACGTAAATCAAAAAGCATAGTCATAGCTTCAGCTGCTGCAGTACTCTCATCAAGTAATGATGCGTTTGCGATTTCCATTCCGGTCAGTTCGATGACCATGGTTTGATAATTCAATAGCGCCTCAAGCCTCCCTTGCGCAATTTCGGCTTGGTAGGGGGTGTAAGCTGT
>CAZUBV010000245.1:0-1827 GCA_964618875.1 uncultured Flavobacteriaceae bacterium | reverse complement strand
GTTTTGATAAATCGACCGAAAATTTCTCAAAGGTGAACGTTCCGGTTTTTAATCTCACTGATTACACCATCCTGGTTGATGTAGCCGTCGAAAAAGGCTTTGTTACGAGTGATGACCTAGAACACCTAGCCAACTGGAGAAACAACCCCGATACCTGGCCTAATTAGTCGGCTTTTTAAACCGAACCTAATCAAACCCAGCCTAGGAATCGCTAGCTAATCGTAACGAGCGTTAAATCTAGCTCGATATCTTTATACCGCTTATCGATGCTATTGATAACAACCCTCAGGATGGGCTCTTCAATATGCCGGTTGACTGCTTTTAACACAGCCTTTCTCTTTCTCGATCGAAATGGTCCCGAATGATTATCAAAAAAGACTTCTTCATCAAAATCGTTAATTCGGATGAGGCCTTGATCGCTTTGCTTTAGCCGGTAAATAAGAGCCCAACTTCGTTGCACGTAATCATCGGTAATGGATACCGAATCGCCATTGAAACGCACCTGTACCCCTTGTGCGTTTTGTTCCAATTCAACCTGTGTTCGATCATTTTTTTGGCCGATAAAACGGTTCCTTCTATAAACAAAAACTCCTATGCTTACTATGGTGATTACCAACAGGAGTCCTACCCACCAATAGCTGCGGGCATGCACCCAAGGATAGGATAACGATGGAATTGGGCTTAGCTTAAGCTCTTCGTTTGGTAGCCGGATAACTTTTAGGTTGGTGGTACTGTTATCCACATCCTTACCAATGAGTAGCCATTCGTTATCTTTGGCTAAATAAAATCCGGCTAAAAATCTGAGATTAGGGAACATTTCAGGGTCTAGACGCAAGATTTCATAGGTACTAGAGCTATAAAATTGAGCGTTAGACAAGTAATGAATGCCCGAATTATAATCGCTCAGATAACTATTTTGAATAAATAATGGCCTTGATCTGCGATGATCAGCCCCTTGCTTATCAACTGAAAACCATCGTTTAGATTCCCATCGGTCACCCTCAATATCATAACTTCCGGCGTTATATCGAATGTCACCATTCTCCATAAGTAGATTGAATAGGTAATCTAATTTAGCTTGACTAGAATCGTACCAAATATCATGGAAGTAGCTGTATTCCTGATAATCATGAAAACCATCGGAACCCAACAACCATTCATTTTTTTCCATACTGTAAGTAAGCAGTAATTTTCTCATCTCCCAAAAACCATATCCACCCCAACTAAGCAAATCACCCTGTGTATCAAGTACAGCCCCATGAGAGTACATGAGTTTATTTACGTCCGTATCCGAGAGATGACGCAGTAAGCCGGAGGAGATTTCATATTCATACACCTCTCCTAACCCAACCTCCCAAAACAGCAGTGCTTGACCATTTCGCCTACTTTCAACAAAATGATATTCATTGGACTCAGGAAATTCCAGGGTATCTAAAACCGTTAGATTTCCCGTTGGATCTAGTTTGTGTAACACCCCTATTTCGTTTTCAAAGAAATACAGATGACCCTGTACCGGATTTAGTGTTACCGAAATGGAATTGAGATAGGCATTTTTTTTACCGGCAAATTCCAAGACCACGCGTTCATAAGCGGACGTATAGTCCTCTGCACCTTCTTGGTCTTGTGGTGCTACCGTTTTTCCCACAAGGCCTACTTGACTACCTAATACTATGTATACCACCAATAAAAACATCCGCTACGCATTACCCCCAAATTTGTACGAAATAACGGCTTTTGCTGGCATATAATCAACCAGTACAACCATTTAAATTACCCGCATATCAATATATCAACGCTATGTGCCTAATGCAGGCTACCTCATTCCTT
>CAZUBV010000244.1:0-1835 GCA_964618875.1 uncultured Flavobacteriaceae bacterium | reverse complement strand
GATAACTCTTCTTTGTCAACGGATATTTGGTTTACTGATGATCCGTGGTCTTCAAGCAGGTCTAGATGCGGTGGCTTATAATTCGATAGTTCAAGGGTAGGATCAAACTCGCCAAAATCCTCCACGAGTTTATCAGCCTTTTCACCGATTTCATCATCGTAGGATTTTGGGCTTTCCGCAACCTCAAAAGCAACTTCGTTGTCGATTTCATTAGCACTAAAGTCGCTTGAATTAGTATCTTCTGGTACCAATGGCTCCTCTATTACCGGTTCAAAGTTTGTAGTTTCCTTAGGTGTCGGAACTTTAGTCTCAAATGTTATAGGTGCAGCAATAACCTCTGGTGTATCAAGAATTGGCTCGGTAGCTACTAGCTTCTTTTTTGTAATCTTTTCAGATTTTTCGCGCTTCCTAATTAGGTACTTTAGTCGGGATACTATTCCAAGATTGAAATGATTCAGACTTGGTTTTATATTAAATTGAAAAACGATGGCGAGTAGTAAACTTAAAATCACTAAAAACACTACGCCAATCGTCCCAATTGCAGTAGAGAGATGACTATACAGTTGTTTGCCAACAACACCGCTAAGTAACCAATCATCTGTCTCAATAAAATTAAATGCTACTGTAAGCCAAATCATCCAAAATCCAGCTCGGATTAGGTATTTGAGAAACAGGCGAATCGGAAGACTAAAAAATAAATAAAAACCAATGGCGCTAATAGCCATTGTTAGAATAACTGAAGAAATACCTACCCAACGGTAAACTAAATAATAGCCAATAAATACACCAACTTTATTGAAAAGTGTACGGGGTATTTCAGTTGTCGACTGCAAGTCTCCTAACAAGCTGACATCTTGCTTCCAATTCATAAAGAAGGAGAAACAGGCGATTGTGGCTAATAATCCACCAAAAAATAGGATGGCGCCAAATATAATCCGGCGTTTATCTAAATTTTGCAATCCTTTTGACGAACTTTTCTGACGTGCCATATAGGCCTTAGCTTTTTAATTGTTTGATTTTAATCGAGAAAGCTGCAAATAGTAGGGTTACCATGGGGCTAACGTAATTAAACACGGCAAAGATAAAGTATTCAAATACGGGAACTCCTAAAACTGAACTATGATAGGCACCGCAGGTATTCCAAGGGATGAGCGCAGAGGTAACAGTTCCCGAATCTTCAAGTGTTCTACTCAAGTTTTCCGGAGCAAGATTCTTGTCTTTATATGCTTTTGCAAACATTTTTCCAGGAACAACAATGGCAAGGTATTGATCAGATGCGGTAAGGTTAATCGCTAAACAACTTGCCACCGTAGCAGCGAATAGTCCAAATGTCGATTTTGCCAAAGAAAGTAGTGAACTAGTGATTTTTGATAGTGCTCCTATAGCTTCCATTATTCCACCGAAAACCATCGCACACATAATAAGCCAAATAGTCCCTAGCATACCGGCCATACCCCCGGACGAAAAAAGATCATTAAGCTCTGGATTCGATGTTTCGATAGCGATATCCGAAGTAAACGAAACGAGAATCCCCTTGTAGGCACTCTCGAAAGTTAAGTGATTAGAGGACTGAATGGCTGCAACTAGGTCTGGTTGAAAAATAAGTGCGAATACACCGCCTAAGAGGGTGCCGATAAGCAAGGCAATCAGAGGAGGAGTTTTCTTTACAATCATCAAAATCACCAGTATCGGGACACTAAATAATACAGGGTGTATAAAAAATCGCTCGTCAATAGCTGATTGTAGGGCCCCAGTGGTGACTTCGCCTTCTACTTGTAAGAAGACACTAATTATAACGAAAACGATTAAGGTGATGGTAATCGAGGGAATTGTTG
>CAZUBV010000243.1:0-1837 GCA_964618875.1 uncultured Flavobacteriaceae bacterium | reverse complement strand
CCTGCTTATTGCCGGCGCATTCACCTTAGTGCCCGGAAGGTATTTGCACGAGGTGGTTTTTGGGTGATTCTATACACTATCTCACCTCCAACCCTGTAATTTCGATTGCCAAGGGCCCTAGTTTGTGTTGGGTAGAAAATTGAACGCAGGAGGCCATTGTCCAGCCTTCCCAAGAAGCGCTTATTCCTTTTATAGGAATGATACTTACCCATAATTTAAAGCTCGTCGGACGTCCGTTCTGATCGACAATCCAGAGGTACGAATCGCCAGGAGTTACGCCTCCTGAGGTGTGGGTAATTAACAGGGCATCAGCCGCGTCATCAAGCTTAACAAGTCGTCGCTCGACTCCTGGATCAAAAAATTTAAATGGAGCAACTAACCAATACGAATCGTTATAGAAAAAGGCTGTGGCTTGCCTAACGAGTTTTGATTTGGCCTCAACGCTGAGGTTGCTTGGTAGCACCTCAGAGACTGATGTGTTGTTTAAATCCAGATGCACCGTGTACTCGTCCCATGTTACGATTACCTTGTTCTCCATCTTTAACCAGTTATAGTGGTGGTTGCGAAAAGAGAACTTGATTTGTGAAAGGTTGTCGTAAGCTGATTTTCCGAGTGTTTGTTCGATTTTCATGGCTAGCGCATCCGCCTGTGGCCCTGTAAACCCAGTAGGCAAGGGTTCTGACAATAGCTTTACCGATACCACTAGTGTTACAATAATAATTAGCAGTACAAGTAATGTGCGTTTTAGAAAATTTCGCTTGCGGGTAATTGTCATAACTAGGCGATTGTGCTAGTCTAAACTAAACAATTCATCAACGGTACATGAGAAAATCTGCGCCATTCTAAGGGCGAGTTCAAGAGATGGAAAGTACTTGTTGTTTTCAATCGCGTTTATGGTCTGACGAGAAACCCCTAGTTGTAATGCCAACTGATCTTGAGTAATCGTATGTTCTGCGCGTTTTACACGAATGGTATTATTCATTTGGGGTTACTTTATAATGTTTGGCTAATCGAATTCGGAAGCTGATATTAAATACCACCAAAAGACTAAATAAATGAATAGACATGACATTAAAGTATGCGATGCCGAACACCAAGAAGTTGGCGACCAAAAGAAGGCCGTAGTTCAAGTAAAGTGAAAAAACTAAACTGTCGAGTCTAATTTTTGTAATGAGCTCATCTTCGATTTTTTCTTTACTGAACACGTGAATAATTCCCGATGCAATCAAAATTGCCGTGAGTATTTCATCTAAAAAAGCGTTTTCAATCAGGGTAAACCAGCCCGGATTCGTTGAGCCTGAGAGAAACGTGTCTTCTGGAAAAATCGAGAGCGCCTTAACTACCAAAAGATTGTCAAGTTTCTCGGTGAAAAACAAATATCCGGCTATGGGAAGGGTGAGATAAAAAATAAGCCCGGAAACGAATTTCAGTCGATGCGGAAAAAGTGTATTCATGTCAATTATTTTTTACAAATGTATAAAATATTTTACATTGCGTAAAAAACAATTTACTTTTTATAGTGAATTGATCTTTCTTCCGCGCAGTCATTCCTGGGTTGATTTGCTGCGCAAATTGCGCTCAAGCGATAGAAAAAGGTCTAGCAGACCTTTTTAGCGAAGAGGCGGGACGGCGCTAGGCACGCTCCTGAAAATGCTACGAACCCAACCTCTGCTTGCAGCAGAGGAGGTTTCTTTTTTTCCCAACCCTCGAAGCAAGCTTCAGGGTTGGCATAAAAAAAGAAACCCGCTCCTAATCGGAGCGGGTTCTTGCGCTTTAAGTGGTCCCACCTGGGCTCGAACCAGGGACCAACTGATTATGAGTCAGCTACTCTAACCGA
>CAZUBV010000242.1:0-1841 GCA_964618875.1 uncultured Flavobacteriaceae bacterium | reverse complement strand
ACCAAGTGTAGTTTTATATTTACTTGGTATGAAAAAAGAATAAATACGTGCTATATCAGGCGTTTGGCTCAATGGCGGGTGATGTGGTTAATTGAACATTCTACCTCGCATCAACATTTGTGGTGTATTGACAGTATTGTGCTCCGAAATCCGCCACTGCGCCAAGTGCCAAAACGTAGGGCACAATATGAAAAAATGACAGCTCTTGTAATCAGTCTTATTTTCAGCTTGACAGTTTCGGGACAAAAAACCATCGAATTGGGAGAATGTGAAATCCTGAGAATCGACTCGATTACCCTCTGTTCCTCACATTTTTCTATAACTGTTCTGACCTCGGTTGACACTTTCATGACAGTTATTTCGAAATCTGTAATTGAAAGCCCTATCAAGGAATTGACTGGAAAAACAAGAAAAATATCGGCTGAATCCATTGATAGCTTAATATTGAACATAGACTCAGAACTTGTTTTTATAGAACTCCTCGGAACAGCCGTCAGCCATCCAGACTACGACCAGTATGACCAGACAAGGTATACGTGGAAGGTCAAAAAGAATCTTTGGAAAAAAGAAGAAATAGAATTGAATCTATCGTACTACTACCAAGACAAGAAGCAAACTAATCTTCTGATCACGAAAATTGAATAAAAATACAGTGCCCAACAAATAAACGCAAGCCGGTTTTAATCCCGCTCCGGTTGGGGCTTCACGGTTGACAGAGAAAGCTTTCGTTTCTATACAACACTATGGACCAGGCCGTGCTGCGTTTCAAAATCCGATACCAAACATCAATTTCCTTTCGTTCGATAAGCCTCACCGCACTTTCACTTTCTATTGAACGAAGAAGAAGAAGCATATGCCGCATTTTTTTGTCATTGGCTACAGCTGACAACAGCAGGCCCAATTCCAATTGTGTAATTTGGAGCGTCTTTGAAAGAGAAACGAATTGTGAGGGGACCTCCTTCATTCGAGAAAAAAATAACAGCCCAGCATAGATTCCCAAACAATGGAAAGAGCAATTATAGGATGGTTAGTATTTCTTCTCACCGCTTGTTCTACAGGGGATCACAGTGCCAAATATTTGCGTTGGGTAGGCGATGCTGAATTCAACCCTGCACTAGATGCCCATGACTTTGTCTTGTGCAATGGAGAAGAGTGGGTGAAGCAATACTTCCATTCCAATCAGGGGCTGCTTTATGAAGGCGAGAAGAAAGCGCTGCAAGATCGGATCATGCAAGCGTATGTGCCCATCAAAACAGACCAAAGTGGTTGGATTAGAATCCGCTTTATTGTCAACTGCAATGGTGAAACGGGTCGTTTTAGAGTTATTTCATCTGATCAGCATTATCAAGAGCAGGTATTCGATAAACGCATTACCGACCAACTGCTTAGAATCACCAAATCGCTTGACGGTTGGATGGTTTTCTCAGAAAACGGAAAACCGCAGGATTATTACCAATACCTCATCTTCAAGATGGAACGAGGAAATCTCATCGAGCTATTGCCATGAAAAAGTATATGTTTCTAGTGCTGATCATTTCTTTTTCCAAATTGATGGCGCAACCCAACTGCGAGGCCTATAGGTACTTCGGAGATGAATTAAAGTACAAGGCATGTATGGCTGCTCAAAAACGCGCCGGACATTATCAATTTAGTAAGGAATATCAACAAGCACTGGACGAAGCATTGGCCATCGACTCTAGCTTTGCTTATGCCTATAAGGCGAAATCAACGGCCTATTTGAAAAGCGGAGATTTCATCACTTGGAAAAAACTCATCGACAAAGCAGTTGAATATGATGCCGCAGGAGAACTCTTCTACCGGGCATCTTGCCGGTTTCAGTT
>CAZUBV010000241.1:0-1857 GCA_964618875.1 uncultured Flavobacteriaceae bacterium | reverse complement strand
TAGTCAAACCGAACGTTATGCACAACAGTTAGCGCAAACTACCGAGCAGCTTCAGTCGCTACAGCAAAGTTATGCTTCACAGGTAGAGAGTAGTGCGAAAAAGGCAAGTCTTGAAAAGGAACTAGCTGAGCAAAGCGAAGCCTTGAAGACCCATTTAGTGCCGCTGGTTGAAAATATTAGAGGTCTAAATGAGGTGTATAGTTCGATGTTAAGCGCACTTAAAAAGTAAAGATGGCTTCAAATCAAATGGGACCAAGACAGCGCATGATTAACCTCATGTACCTTGTGTTTATCGCCATGTTGGCGTTGAACATGAGTAAAGAGGTATTGTCTGGTTTTGGTTTGCTCAATGAAAAGTTTGAACGAAGTGTAGCGAAAACTGCATTGAGTAACACACAATATCTCGCCTCTTTAGAGCAAAAGGCAAATGAAAATCCAGCTAAGTTTGGTGTCTTATACCAAAATGCATTGACTCTCGAGGCTTCTGCAAGTGAATTTACTGGATATCTATCGGCTCTAAAATCGGAGATGTTGTCAACAGTAAAAGATCCGACAGACTACGAGGTTATGGATCGAAGCAACCTGCTAGATGCTAAATTTTTCAAAGGCAATGGGCTGACTGATGAAGGCAAAGGCTTTTTAGCAAAAATGCAAGAATTTAAGGAGCAGCTGCTTGCGGTAGTTCCAGAAGAAAATCAGTCGCTAAGAGCAAGTCTTGCAGAGCGATTTGAAACTGGTGATTCAAACGGTGAGGTGGCGAATCGAGACGGACAGAAATTAGGCTGGCTCAATTATCACTTTGAAGGATTTCCTTTAGTTGCGTCACTCACAAAAATTAGTGCGATTCAGTCTGACATTGAAGGAGCCCAACAAGAGGTGTTACAGTCACTTTTAGAGGGGCAACTCACTAGAGAGGTTTCGATGACTAATTACACTACCCTATTAGAACAATCGAAAGGCGCTTATTTTTCTGATGAGACCTTCGATGGTGCGATTGTGTTGGGTCGAAAAGATGCCACTACGCGCCCAAATGAAGTAAGCTTAACCCTGGACGGTCAAGCTCTTCAGGCCGATAAAGATTATTTCATAGAAGATGGGCGTGTTCGATTAGCTGTAGCCGCGGGTAACCCTGGAGATCACAGACTAGAAGGAACATTGCTCTTCTTAGAAAGTGGTGAACAGACCGAAGTGCCAATTAATTTGAGCTATTCTACTATAGCTAAGCCTAACATGGCGGTCATTTCAGCCGATAAAATGAATGTAGTGTATCGCGGGGTTGATAATCCAATGACGATCTCTATTCCGGGTATTCCGAATAATAAGGTGACAGCGACAGCTCCTGGACTCAAGTCGTTAGGTGGAAGCACTTACACAGTTCGTCCTTCAAAAGGGGCTTACTTAGAGATTGAGGCTCGCGGAATATTACCTGATGGAAGCGAAGTACAAACAAAAACTCGCTTTAGAATTAAAGATGTGCCTGCTCCAAGCGGAACCGTTCGCGGCGAGGTTGGAAGCGTTCGGATGTCACGATCTGAACTAGAAAAAACGATCGTGGGTGCGCAATTAGAAGATTTTGATTTTGACTTACCCATTGCGGTAAGCGGTTTCAAGCTTAAAATTCCGAATCAACCTACGATTGAAGTTAAAGGAAACCGCATGGATGCCAAGGCCGTAAGTGCGATTAGACGTGCCGAGCGAGGTGATATTGTTCGAATTTTCGATATCAAAACCTATCCAACCTCGGACACCTCCTATTTTTTAAAACCTGCTGCTCAGGTGATTGTTGAAATTATTAATTAGACCCAATGAGAATATTCTTTCTTATCATAGCATGTATACTTGTATCACCGAGCCTAG
>CAZUBV010000240.1:0-1859 GCA_964618875.1 uncultured Flavobacteriaceae bacterium | reverse complement strand
GAGAAAAAACTCGATGTATGAGTGAATATCCTCAAACTGCTCTTCAATCTCAAAATCGGGTTCTGACACCTTCTCAGCTAATCGATCGAGGCCCAACAAAAGCGTATCAAGCTCAGGATCGGTAATGAATTTACCGCGTGCTAGCATCTTTGCATGTGCCGCAGAGGCCTTAATGTCATATTTAGCCAAATAACGATCGTAATCACGATCATTTCCAACGGTAAAGGCTTCAATAGCAGCTTCAGTGGCAATTCCCTTTTCCCAAAGTTTCATAACGTCTTAGTTTTTGATTGAATAAAAAAACGATTCCAACAGTTTAATATAAAGCGGTATCGCTTCTTCGATCTCGTGAATACATATAAATTCATCGGCCTGATGCGAACGAAGGCTATCCCCTGGTCCCATCTTCATTGACTTACAGCTCAGTGCAGCTTGATCTGACAGTGTGGGGGAACCATAGGTTTCTCGGCCTAGTGCTATCCCTGCTTGAACCAATGGGTGTGATTTCTCAATACCAGAAGAACGTAAATGAAACGATCGCGGTGTCATTTGACATGGCGCATTAGCCTGAAAATAAGCATCAATCTCTTCATTCGTATACGCATCGGTCACTCTTATGTCTACCACCAGATTAACCGCTGCAGGAACTACATTGTGCTGCTTTCCGGCAGAAATCTGAGTAACAGTGGTTTTAACGGCTCCCAGCATCTCAGAATTTCGCTCAAAATTGAGCTGCTTAAACCAGCTGAGCACCTCGATACACTTATAGATTGGGTTATCGTCATTTGGGTGAGCAGCATGCGAAGGCGTTCCACTAATTACAGCGTCATAAACCATAAGTCCCTTTTCAGCTATCGCAAGCTGCATCTGGGTAGGTTCTCCTACAATGGCAAGTTCAATAGGCGGAAGCTCAGCAAGCAACCCTCTTAGACTATTAGGCCCGGCAGTTTCTTCTTCGGCTGAGGCAACCATAAGAAGGTTAAATGGAAGGTCGTCTCGATCGTAAAAGTGCACGAAGGTTGCCAATAGCGATACCAGTGCACCACCTGCATCGTTACTGCCTAAACCGAAGAGTTTTCCTTCGCTGTGTTCTGGCTTAAACGGGTCTTTTACATAAGCGTTATTTGGCTTTACCGTATCGTGATGCGAATTGAGTAGCAAATAAGGCTTCGAAGGATCGGAAAAGTTATTTTCAGCAATCACACTGTTTTTGCTTCGCCTGATCTTCACTCCATGGTCTGTAAGCCAATCCGAGATCAATTCTGCGGTGCGTTCTTCTTCACCAGAAAACGAAGGAGTAGCAATGAGTGCCTCGAGTAATTCAATTGCTGATTCAGTTATGGCTTTTAGAGACATAGTTCAGTGTATTTACCGCTTATTAGCGTGGTTTCATTTGCAATAATCACCTCTGAAACCCCAGCTTTAAGCGCCTCAAAAGCATTAGAAAGTTTTGGTAGAATACCTCCACTAAGCCTGCCAGAAGCTTTAAGATTAAGGTACTGATCAAAACTTAGTTTAGGAATTAGTGTCGAAGGATTGGTTATGTCGGCTAAAATTCCAGGAATGCCCATTACATACACTAATCGCACGCTAAAATCGCTCAGAATCGCTTTAGCAATTGCTGTGGCAACCGTGTCGGCATTAGTGTTGAGTAACTGACCCTTTAAATCACTAGTAATAGCTGAAAAAACAGGACAAATTCCCAAAGAAATGAGCTCTGCGAGGGTACTTCCATTAACCATTGCGATGTCACCGACGTATCCAAAATCAACAGGCAGAACCGGTCGTTTGTTGCATTGAATGATGCCTAGATCCGATCCGTTGATTCCCAAGGCTTTTTCTCCACACGCACTAAGCCT
>CAZUBV010000239.1:0-1873 GCA_964618875.1 uncultured Flavobacteriaceae bacterium | reverse complement strand
ACTACAGCGGCAATTCCACCCTCAAGGGTAGCTAATCGCTCCTCTAAAATCGAATTAGTCGGATTGGTAAGTCGGGTGTAGATGTTCCCCGCTTCACTCAAGTTAAACAATGCAGCAGCATGATCCGAAGAATCAAATCGATACGCTGTAGTTTGGTAAATAGGCACGGCAACAGTTTTGCCATGCTGATCAAGATTGTGCCCGGCGCTTAGTGCGCTCGTGGCGAAATGGTGTTGTGCACTCATTACGATGTAATTTTTTTAGGTTAAATACTAATGAGGCAACTGCTAAAAAGAAAAGATGGGTAGCCAAAAGTGGCTTAGCATCGTTATCTCTCCCAAATGGGGTAGAATTTAGCACCTTCTCGACAGATCGAGGGTTGCTAAGGCTTCATAGGGTCTATTCCCTTCACCTTTCTTGATAACAATTACATCATGTGAATGAACAGAGCAAAGATGAGTGCACGATTTGAAATAAGCAAGCGCACTTGGTAAAAAAGATTAAATCTCACAAAGACCTGCGCCTTTATCGCTTTATTTAACAGCTCAGCCGCATGCTATTATTTAGGCAGAATTGCGGCTTGCATTGATATTTCCGAACATCGAACGGGTAACCATCTTCTCAAAAAGCTGTTTTTCAGTCTCGCTAGAAGCGACAGCTACTCGCTGCAGGGCATACTGCTGAATCGTAAGCAAAGGCTGAACGATTGCTTCTCGTATTTCGATAGAGGCTCGTCCTGCCTTCTCATTCTCCATGAGCTTCTGAAAACCAGTAAGTTCAAGCAACAATTCGCGAGATCGGATATATTCGGCGTGAATCAGTTTCCAAAAATCGCCATATTTCTTATCCTCGGCCATGTAAGCGGTAAGATCGAAAAACGATTTGGTCAGGCTCATCATTGAGTTGGCTATCAGGGTTCTGAAATACGCATTACTTTGGTAAAGCGACCGAACATGATCGAATCGTCCGCTGTCTTTAAACGCCTGTAGCGCGGTACCAACACCATAAAATCCGGGGACGTTTTGCTTTAGCTGACTCCAACTACCCACAAAAGGAATGGCTCGTAAATCTTCAAATGCCAACTCCTTTTTACCTCCGCGCTTTGCTGGACGACTACCAATATTCGTTTTCGCATAATACGGAAGGGTCGTCATTTCTTGTAAATACGGCAAGAACTTTTCATGAGCCTTAAAGTTTTGATAGGCCTGATAACTTACACTAGCCAATTCATCTAAGGTAGCCCTGTCCGCATCGGTTAAATTGTTCTGGCCCTTCTGAAAGAGCTGGTTTTTAATCCCAGAACTCAGCAGCTGCTCTAGGTTGTACTGCGAAGATTCAAGGGTACCAAAATTTGAGCTAATAGTCTGACCCTGAACTGTCAACTGAATATCATCTGCCTGCATCGCCTCACTCATAGAGGCATAAAATTCGTGGGTGCGGCCGCCGCCACGGGCGGGCGGCCCGCCTCTACCATCAAAAAAGGCTACCGAAATACCATGTTGAGTAGAAACCTCACTAAGGGCTTCTTTCGATTTATAAATTCCCCAATTCGCCATTAGATATCCACCATCTTTGGTTCCGTCAGAGAATCCAAGCATAATGGTTTGCTTGTGGTTTCGGGTTTTAAGATGTGCCGCATATTCAGGTATTGCATACAACTCACGCATGATTTCAGGTGCGGCATTGAGATCGTCGATCGTTTCAAAAAGCGGAATGAAATCGACAGTCGGCTGCTCCCAATCACACATTCGAATCAGCGCAAAAAGTTGTAATAAATGTTCTAGTGATTGGCAATTACTAATGATGTATCTATTTGCTCCAAGTTCTCCATTCTCAGCCTGAATTTGGCGCATTGCATAGATAGAATCAATAG
>CAZUBV010000238.1:0-1877 GCA_964618875.1 uncultured Flavobacteriaceae bacterium | reverse complement strand
CGATAACTTTACCTTTTAACGAGTCGTCAGGAGCAGGAATTTGAGTAATCGCTTCATGAACCTCCGAGTCAAAATCATCACCAACGCCCACTTCAATTTCTGTCAGCCCCTTACTTTTTAACACCTCTTTCAATTTATTGTGAATCAGCTCTATTCCCTTAAGCGTTTCAGTATCGGCTGACTTTTTAATTTCGGGTAACGCCCGATCAAAATCATCGATTACAGGCAACAAAGCCGTGATTACCTCACGACCGGCAGTTTTATACAGGTCGATACGCTCTTTTGTCGTACGTTTTTTATAGTTTTCAAACTCGGCGAAAAGTCTCAGAAATTTATCCTTCTCTTGAGCTAGTTGCTCCTCAATTGATTCTTCTCTAACACTTTCTGTCTCTTCAGAATTTTCGCTGTTTACAGTAGTAGTTTCAGCTTCATTTTCCTGAATAGTATCTTTTTCGTTTTCCTCTTGATTTGTTGTGTTCATAAGCGTATAATTAATTCCCTAAAGGACCATTCTTATCTAGTTATCAGTTGGCAAAAGTACTGCCAGTTTAGCTTACAATGTCAAAATGTCATTTTCCATAACGGATAAGGTCGTCAAGAGCAGTTTCAATAGTAGAAAAGTTGAAGTTAAAACCCGCCTCACGAGCAGCTTTAGGAAGCACGCGCTGTGACTGTAGAACCACCTCAGACATTTCACCAAGTAGTATTCGGACGAGTGGTTCTGGTATGCGTTTTAACCAAAAAGGTTTGTGGAGTGTATGAGATAATTTACGCGATAATTCAGCAGCCGTAACTGGATTTGGGGCAACTGCGTTAAGTAGAGCTGGAGCATCCGATACGATTACCCACTCGATAAGTCGAACCAAATCGTCGATGTGAATCCAGGATTGCCATTGGGTGCCATTCCCTAAGGCTGCGCCAAAGCCAAATTTAGCTGGTTGTATAAGTTTCTCTAGTGCACCGCCCTTAGTTGAAAGCGCAATACCAAAACGAAGTATGTGGGTATGTTCTACTAGCGCAGCACAAGTAGTAATCTTAGACTCCCACTTCTGAACCACATCACTTAAAAATCCAGAGTCAAATTCAGTGCTATCCTCAGTGTACATAGCCGCAAGATCACTTTTATAAATACCAATTGCGGAAGCACTGATGAGTTTACTCACTCCCTTAGTTTTTGTCAGAGCCCTCTCAAGTGTCTCGAGACTGTCTATTCTACTATCTAAAATTGCTTTTTTATGCCGAGCGCTCCAGCGCTCAGCCACTGATGCTCCGGCAAGGTTAATGATCACATCTACTCCCTTAATCGCATCGCGATCTAGTTCAAATTTCGAAGGATCCCAGTGAAAACCGGTGGCATTCAAATATGTTGTTGGCTTTTTTGAGCGTGTTAGATAGCGTAATTGATATTCGGGTTTCTGATTCAAAAAACCAAGTAAGGCGGTACCTACTAGACCTGTTGCACCAGTAATTAAAATAACTTTTTTAGACATCAGCATTCGGTTTTATCGCTCGTAACATTTCTCGTTTTCCGGGTGGTCCAGGGATCTTTTCAACCTGCAAATCAGCAGATTGTAATGCCCTACGTACACTTCCTTTTGACGAATACGTAACAAAAACTCCGCCGGGTTTTAACAGTTGAGCACACTTTATGAATTGATCGTCCGACCATAACTCAGGTTGCGTTCGCGCTCCAAAAGCATCGAAATAAATCAGATCAAATTGTGTTTGGCTTTCGAAATCTTCCCATTTGATTACTTGCTTTAATAAGGTACAAGTTGGTGTCGCCTGAGAGACTTCTCCCCAAGAAGAGTCATGAACCGCTCGTACACTCTCTTCACTCCCCCAAGTGACGGTTTCAAGCTCAGCGAGTTCTTCTG
>CAZUBV010000237.1:0-1880 GCA_964618875.1 uncultured Flavobacteriaceae bacterium | reverse complement strand
GTACAATGTACTGATTTTGTTAATTTCCGCAGGGTTGCAAACCCAGCGGAGCGGATGAAGGAATTTTCCTTTTCGACGAAAACGATTTGTGCAAAGCTACCGACATGGTGACCTCCACGCATTAGCCGTTTATAACGGTTAGCAACGGCTAATGAAAACCCTCCCTTTTTTTCCAACACGTGCTGCACGTATGGATGCTCCTGCTACCACCCTTCAAAATCCACATTTCTTGCGGCAAAGCCTACCGGATCAAGCATTGGCTACTTGCGGCAATTCGATTAAATATGAAGAAAACTACAAGAAAAACCACATGGCACATAAGTGGGATATAGTGAATAAACCTTAGCTTTATACATTATATACGCTTGTTGTATGTTATTAAAATCAGAATTATGAAAACAAAGTGTTATTTCTTGCCAATAGTATGTTTACTTCTATTCAATTCTTGTAAAAAAGAAGAAACGACTAACCCCACACCAACTACCAAAGCAAATATTATCGGATCTGTCAATTTATATGACGAAGGAGTCACTCAAACAGACAATTCCAATATGACAGTATCAATTGAAGGATTGTCTCCAAGCATCTCTACGACTACAGATGCTAATGGAGAATTTACTTTGGTAGATGTGCCCTTTGGAATATACAATATAGTCTATGAGAAAAGTAGCTTTGGTACTTACAAGCTAATCAATCTTGAACACAAGAACACAGGCTCATCCACGATAATTACAACCGCTCCTTCTTTGGGTCAGAAATCTACAACAGAAGTAACGAATACATCTACGAGTACTAATGGCGACACGGTTAAAATTTCTTTTACGACTGTTCCCGCAGGGAACGTTGGTAATACAAGATATTTAAGATATTTTCTTTCTGACAATTCAAACGTTGGTAGTGAAAACTATTTATATTATTCTCCAAACTTTGGAATCCAAATAAACCCTGGAGAGACAAGTATTTTAAAAAGTGAATTACTTAATCAAGGCTTTACTACAGGTCAAACAGTATATGTTAAAGTTTATGGAGATTCGTTTTGGAGTAATGACTATGATGATCCAAATCTTGGTAGAAGAGTTTTTCCAAACCTAAACATGAATTTTGCAAATTCGGTTTCATTCATTGTGCCATAATTAAAAACAACATACAACACTGTATAAAATGCATTTAAACGCATTTTATACTAACCGTTACACTCCACTCCCATTTCCAACCACTCCACTGTCATCAAAATTCACCACTAAAATGAACCAATCATCTCTTTTTATAGAAAGCGATTGATTCTCTAAGTTCGGCATGCTAAACTATCTCCAAAACCAGTCAATCACACCGATATAATGACTAAATTTGATAGGACTCAAGCACCGCTGCAATGAGCAGAAGGCTTTCGGTAAACGCGCCGTTTAAACAGCAATCGGGCAGCCCGACCCACTCAGCAGCAGTGTAGAGTTAGAATTGTAAAACAGATCCATCAACCTAATACGCGAAGTCATGAAAAAAAATATGGGATCAGCCGATCGAATCATCAGAGTTTTGATCGCTGCCGTAGTCGCCACACTCTTCTTCACCAACGTCATCAGCGGTACTTTGGGAATTATCCTACTGGTATTGGCGGGCGTATTCGTTCTGACCAGCTTGGTAAGCTTTTGTCCGCTTTACACTTTGTTCGGATTCAGAACCTGCCCGATGAAAGAGAAGTAAGCGCTCTGATTGCGCTGAATGAAACCAGATCCGTCAACGGTCTCTGCCCCTTTGTGGGCAATGACCACTTGGTTTACTCAACCGAATAAAACCAAACCATGGCATTTATTGATTATTACAAGATTTTAGGGGTTTCCAAAACGGCAACGGAGAAGGAAATCAAATCGGCTTACCGCAAA
>CAZUBV010000236.1:0-1894 GCA_964618875.1 uncultured Flavobacteriaceae bacterium | reverse complement strand
ACCAGTGATAGGACTTCTAATTCGTTAAGCAACGAGTCTGCATCGGTACTTACTAGCACCCTTGCACACGCTCGAAAAGAGCAGATTGAGATTGCTAACTTTAATCACTTCGCACTAGCCCTGCTAAGTAAAGGTGGTAGCGCCGCAAAACTATTAACGGACAGTGGATTAGATAAGGATAAACTAAAAGCTATTCCGAATAGTACGAAGGGATCCGAGCCTGAAACACAACAACTTTCAAAATATGCCAAAAACCTGAATGAACTCGCCGATAAAGGTACGCTGGATCCTGTAATCGGTAGAGATGACGAAATTAGAAGGGTACTTCAGATACTTTCGCGAAGAAGCAAGAATAATCCCATTTTAGTTGGAGAACCAGGGGTCGGAAAAACAGCCATTATCGAAGGACTCGCAGGCCGAATTGTTCAGGGGGATGTTCCAGAAAATCTAAAAGATAAGAAAATCTATAGCCTTGATATTGGGCTTCTTTTAGCAGGAGCCAAATACAAAGGAGAATTTGAAGAACGCTTGAAAGCAGTTGTAAAAGAGGTTACTCAATCAAACGGCGAGATTATTTTATTCATCGATGAAATTCACACCCTTGTAGGTGCAGGCGGAGGATCTGGTGCAATGGATGCAGCAAATATTCTTAAACCAGCTCTTTCAAGAGGAGAATTAAGAACTATTGGAGCAACTACCCTTGATGAATTCCAAAAGCACTTTGAAAAAGACAAAGCACTAGAGCGAAGATTTCAAAAGGTACTAGTGAATGAGCCAGACACGGAAAGCGCCATATCCATTTTAAGGGGAATAAAAGAAAAGTATGAAGGACACCACAAAGTGCGAATAAAAGACGAGGCGGTGATCAGTTCAGTTCTTTTATCACAGCGCTACATTACCAATCGGTTTCTACCAGACAAAGCTATTGATCTTTTAGATGAAGCTGCATCAAAGCTCCGAATGGAAATTAACTCAAAGCCAGAAGAGCTTGATGTGCTCGATCGAAGAATCACACAATTAGAAATTGAATTGGCCGCTCTAAAACATGAGGGCGATACCGATAAAAGCAAGCTAATTGAAATTGATCTAGCCGATTTAAAGGAGACTAGAAGTAGCTTATTTAGCACCTGGCAATCCGAGCGAAAAATTATCGACGACATCCAAAAATGCAAGGATAGAATCGAGCAGTTTAAACTAGAAGCAGAGCGAGCTGAACGAAATGGAGATTACGGTCGGGTTGCCGAGATTCGCTACGGAAAAATCAAAGAAGAAGAGATGCTGTTGAGCTCCCTAGAGCATGAAGCGGAACACAATTCTAACACACTAATTAAAGAAGATGTGAACGCTGAGGACATTGCAGAGGTAGTAGCGAAATGGACAGGAATTCCGGTTCAAAACCTACTCGCCTCAGAGCGTGAAAAGCTATTAAACCTAGAAGGAGAATTAAAGAAAAAACTCGTAGGTCAAGATCACGCGATTGAGGCTGTTGCTCAAGCAATCCGGAGAAGCCGGGCGGGCTTGCAAGATGAACATAAGCCCATCGGCAGTTTCTTATTTCTTGGAACCACCGGAGTCGGAAAAACTGAGCTTGCTAAAACGGTTACAGAGTTTCTTTTTAACGACAGTTCGGCCATGATTCGAATTGATATGAGCGAATATGCTGAAAAACATAGCGTTAGTCGTCTAATTGGAGCACCTCCTGGATATGTGGGTTACGAAGAAGGGGGGCAACTTACCGAAGCAGTGCGCAGAAAACCCTATTCGCTAATCTTGCTCGATGAGATCGAGAAGGCACACCCTGAGGTATTTAATACACTTCTTCAATTACTTGACGAAGGAAGGCTAACCGACGGACAAGGAAGACTGGTCGATTTTAAAAATACCATTATTGTAA
>CAZUBV010000235.1:0-1915 GCA_964618875.1 uncultured Flavobacteriaceae bacterium | reverse complement strand
GTTTTACGGCTAAGACTAAATCTATGAACGAACGAATTGGATTCCCTTCGATATTAAATTCGGTATGGACAACCGAACGCAAATCTCTAGCATCTTGATAGCGAATATGGCGCTCGTCTGGTCGGGGATGAATCGTTATTCCTTGGCCTCCAAAGGTTTGAATGTCAATTGCAGTTTGAATTAAATTAGGGTTGTTGTGACCTCTTGCGTTGCGCAGTGTCGCCCATTTATTGATATTAACGCTAAGTTTAGCAGGCATAATCCGATTTGATTTACAAAGCTTTCGAGTCCACAAAAATAGACAATTACCCCACTTTAAAGTGGACTAAATATGCGTACTTTGCAGTATGGAATTTACACGGAGCACACACGGTGATCTTATAAATTATCGGATTCCTACCTTCAATTTATCGGATAGGATCGCTGAGGTACGTTCTTTTTTCGAGGACGGACACTATTCTCATGCCGCAGTTTATGGCTCTGGGCGCTTGCTAGGTAATATTTCTGCTTATGCACTCTATCCGCTCTCAGATACCGATACCCTGCAGCAGGCCTACGATGAGCTACAACTCTTTTGGGTAGCTGAAAACGCTCATTGGTTAGAGGCCTTTGATAAAATGTTAAAAGCTGGAGCAGACCTTATTCCGGTAGTAGGTACCGACGGAAGTCACAGAGGTTATTACCTCTTAGAAGATATAGAAGGTTTGTTTGGCGAAAGCCTATTTGTAGCTGAACCGGGAGAGGTAGTGGTTATAAGTGGTGCTCCCTCTTCATTCTCACTCAGTCAGATCGTTCAGATCATCGAACTCAATGGCGGGCATATTTACGGACTGATTACCACCTTGTCTTCGGAACGATCAAAGGAAGTTGCGGTCAAGGTTTCTTCTGAGAATTTTAACCAAATGCTTTCAGAGCTTCGCCGGTATGATTATCAAATTGCTTTTGCGCCAGCAAGCGATTTATACTTTGAGCAGCTAAAAGAACGCTCTGATTATCTCACTAATTTTTTGAATCTCTAAGCCTGTGAGTCGCCCTGTTATCGCTTTATTTGGAATACAAATACACCCAGAAGATGCTTCAGTTTTCAGTGACTTATGGGGTATGGTGGATGCCCTCGGATATGAGTTAACTATTGAGGTAAGTTTTGCCCAGAGTTGTTCGGAATTATTAAAAGATCGCACATTTACCACCTTTGCTTCTGCAGCTGAACTTTTAGCACGTAGAGCAGAACTAATGATTAGCTTCGGTGGGGATGGAACGATGCTTCGAGCGGTCACCTACATCGGAGCGAGTTCACTTCCGCTTATCGGCGTTAACCTGGGCCGACTAGGGTTTTTAGCTACCCTGAATAAAGACCATTTAGGCGAGGCATTAGAGCGCTTTTCGAAAGGTGATTATCAAATCGAAGAACGCACCCTGCTTCAGGCCCAACTCAAAGGCGAGAGTGGTGCATTCGGCAAAAACGACTATGCCTTAAACGAAGTTGCCGTAAGTAGAAAGGATACTACAAGTATGATTACTATCGAAACTTGGCTCGATGGGGTATATCTTACCACGTATTGGGCCGATGGATTATTAGTAGCTACACCAACCGGCTCTACCGGGTATTCGTTAAGCTGTGGAGGTCCAGTAGTTTCTCCTAAATCTCAGTCGCTTGTTATTACTCCAGTAGCGCCGCATCATTTGAATGCACGTCCACTCATTATTGAAGATGGAACGGAAATTCGATTAAAAGTCGATTCGAGAGAAACACAACATTTAGTTTCATTAGATTCGCGAATCAGTACGGTGGATAACGGGCAAGAGTTGTGCATAAAAAAAGCACCATTCACCCTAAAGCTGGTCGTTTTTGAAGGGGATCATTTTTTCAAAACCCTGAGACAAAAGCTACTCTGGGGTGCCGATAAACGCAATT
>CAZUBV010000234.1:0-1917 GCA_964618875.1 uncultured Flavobacteriaceae bacterium | reverse complement strand
TGATAATCAGAATTATAAGTGGGTTAGTATAACCCAATTACTCGAGTTCTTAAGCGGTCTTCAAGATAACTAATACGTTAAAATTCCGACACCCTACCTACAACGGTTCGGTTATATTCCTATATTGCACACATATAGGTATTATATATGTCGTATATACGGAACTATATTTTGAGTTGTTTTTCGGTCCTAAGTTTTGCGCAGCAAATGCCTTCTCAGAATGGGCCATTTGTCGCTTTTCCGCATGAAGATGGATTCCTATTTATCGAGTCCGAAAAGCAATACTTCACTACCGATGGTGTTTCGTTCGAAATTAGAACGCATAGTTATGATCTAGACCACTATCGGTTGGGGTATGTGCCGAGTGAATCAGGCGTCTTTTTTGTTTCTGCAGGTGGAGGAAAAGTGTATCGTTATGAAAACGATAGTTTAACCCGTATCGACCGTTCATTTGATTTTCAAACGCGCTATGGGGCCTACACGTTTTCAAAAGCTGATACGATCATTGCTGTAGGAGGATCTGGTCAATTTACCACTCAAAACAATATTATTTATTTTACTCCTGCACTGCGTGAGTGGTTGATAGAATACCGTTTCGATTATCGATCGGTCAATAACAACCTTGATCTTGGACAGTACAATAGCGATACGGAAACGCTTTATTTTACTTTGACCGATCAGAAGCCGATTACAGGACCTGCTCAAATCGAAGTTCAAGGCGCAATTGGTTCTAGGGTGTATCGGTATAATTTAAAAGATAAGGAGTTTTCGCAAACAGCCGATTTAGGTTCGTTGTTTACTGAGTTTTTTCCAAATCCTGCCAATCCTCGAATGCGTGCGTTTAATTCTTACATTAAACCGTTGATTTATCACGGAAAGGAACTCTGGACATTTGACTTTGAGTTAAATCAGGCCTATCGACATACCGGTGCAAACCTTGCAACCCTTCTTCAGTATGAAGAAATTTTGGCCTATAATCCGCTCACCAACGATTTTTTGTTGGCTCACAACCTAGGTGTTGATCCGCACTTTTTAGTAATTAATGAGTCTGTATTACTTGGACGAGGTTATGAAACTTATCTGATCGACAAGCCGTCTTCATTTGCATGGTATTGGTTACTGTTGCTCGTTCCAGCACTCGGCTTTGTTATGTTCAGAAAGCGGGAATTGCAATTGATCGAACAGCTACCGGCTATCGAACGTGGACTAAAACAGCGGTTATCGGAAGAGGACTACAAGATTTATGAGATGATCAAAACTGCCTATCCGCAAGGGGTAGAATATCCAGATTTACAATCGTCTTTTGAACGGGAATTGTCCTATGAGAGTCGTATAAAGAAGCTCCGCAGCTCTATCGTTACTGTAGATGAAACCATTCAGTCATTACTAGGCCGTCGCGGAAGAAGTGTATTTAGTATTCACAAGGGAAAGGAAGACAAACGTGTTAAGGTAATCCGACTGGTCAACGAAAAAGATTCCAAATGGGTTAGTGTTTTTAAGCGTAGCTGGATTACATAGGCCCTGATAAACTTCTTTTATGTTTTTGATTCTTGCTCTTCTCAGCCTTTTCAATACTCCACCGCAATTGAGCCCAATGGAGTATCTGATTTTTCCGGATCGCGGCGGGTTTTCAATTATTACCCCAGACAGCATTTATCATACGGTAGACGGAAAGCAGTTTGATCGTCGTAAACATTATTTTCAGGCCGAAATCTACCGAATGGAACCTGTACCTTCGTTAGGGAGCGCTCAGTATTTCGTAGCAACCGGGGGTGGAGTGGTGTATAAATATGCGAACGACACACTCGTTCGTATCGATCAGTCATATCGCTGGCGGAGTCGTTTTGGGGCTTCGTTAGTAGCCGCAGAAAACAAGGTCTATTCTTTTGGAGGGTATGGAGAGTTTACCTATTATAA
>CAZUBV010000233.1:0-1934 GCA_964618875.1 uncultured Flavobacteriaceae bacterium | reverse complement strand
CTGGGAAGCATGATGTGAAGGCGTACGCATGTCACCCAGGATCATCTCGAACCAGTTTAATTGACACGAGTGGTAGCTTCATGATGAAGTTGATTTTCGGTCTGATGAAATTATCTCCATTGACTCAACCCGCCGAAAATGGCGCTTATCCTGAGCTCATGTGCGCTACTGAGCGTGAATTGGACCAAAGCGCTTTTTATGGACCCACGGGTCGTAGCTACTGGGTAGGACCCGTTGGAGCACATGAACTTAAACCCCACGCTAAAGACAAAGCTGTCGCTCAAAAACTATGGGACCTTTCTGAAAAGGAAACCGGTGTAGTATGGAATATATAAATTAGTCAATAGTAAAAACACCTATATGGACATTCTAAAAGCAGCTACTGATTGGGCTAAAGACGAACTAATTTCGACCCCATTTTTTATTCTAGCCGGTGCCGTATTCCTAATGTGCAGCTTGGGTTTCTGGCAAGTTGGTAAAACGGATTTGGCGCGAGCTTATATCATCCCAACGCTAGTGGCCGGGAGCTTATTGGTGATAATCGGATTAGGACTTTTTTTCACTAATAAAGCAAGAATCGATCAATTTAAAATCGATTACACTGAAAATTCAACCGCATTTATTGACTCAGAATTGGCACGTACGGATGCGACATTAAAAGAATATAAAAATGTCGTTTTTACTGGAATACCCGTTATCATTTGCATTTGTGTCTTCATACTTATGTTCGTAAACGGCCCCATATGGCGGTCAAGTATGATAACTACCATAGCCATGCTAAGTATGATCCTACTACTTGACGGTTTGGCGCATGCGCGAATCAATGAATACCATCAGCTATTAGAAAAAGCGCAAGAAGCAATTAAAAAATAACATGCAGCATTTTAAAAGTCTCTCAGCATTTATAGCCTATCTGGAATTGCCACCACCAGAGCATCCTATGATCAGTGTATTTACTGCGAACGGAGATGGATTTCTACCTTGTCCTAAATCGTCATCACCACCCATTACAAATGAGTGTTATACCATCAGCTTTAAAAAATTGGTGAAAGGCGATCTTACCTACGGTAGGACTAAATACGACTTTACCAACGGTACACTCTTCTTTATAGCCCCAAGGCAAACTCTTCAGTGGGACGATAGTGTCGTTGACGAACAAAAAGGATTCACAATAAATTTTCATCAGGACTTTCTCAAAGGGACTGAATTGGCACAGCAAATCAAGAAATATAGTTTCTTCTCTTATAGCGCAAACGAAGCATTGCATTTATCACCAAAAGAAGAAAAGCAGCTCGAATCCATTGTAGAGAGCATACATGCGGAATACTTGAACAACCAGGATGAGTTTAGTAAAGACATTATGATATCGCTGCTCAGCACACTATTGAAATATTCGAATCGGTTTTACGAAAGGCAATTTTTAAACAGAAAAGATTTATCGAACCATTTGTTGGAAGCATTTAATCAGGAGTTAATGCGTTGCTTTGATTCAGGCGAACTAAAGGAATACGGTATTCCTAACATCGAACAAATTGCAGAAAAATTGGGCGTTTCGAAACGTTATTTGAGCGATACATTAAAGAAGGAGACTGGTAAAACTAGTTCAGAACACCTTCAGCGCTATCTGATCGACGAGTCGAAAAATATTCTTTTAAATCCCACGAAAACGGTATCGGATGTGGCCTATGAATTGGGCTTTGAATATCCTTCCTACTTCTCAAGACTATTCAAAAAGAAGGAAGGCATAAGTCCGTCTGAGTACCGCGAATTGTACCGAATGAATTAGAAACAAGCATGATGTATTCATGTTTCAATCTAAAAAGAGACCAGCGCTAAGACATTGCCTAGTCAATATTTTCGGAGAATGATAAACCTATTACGCGCGCCTGCGGCGCGCGCATGGCGCTTCTAATGTGCTATTAAAATCTGCTCTC
>CAZUBV010000232.1:0-1938 GCA_964618875.1 uncultured Flavobacteriaceae bacterium | reverse complement strand
GTCTAAATTGTCTTCTTATCAGTAGCATTAAAGCTAGTAGTACAACAAACAAAAGTATCCATACCTTGGCGTTATTGGTGAATAAATACGGATAAAATGCTAGCGTATACAGAACTCCACCAATACTTCCACCGAAATGTGCTGCATGGCCTATACGATCATTATTTTTAAAAATTCCGTAAAGAGAATATAACAAGTATGCACCACCAAAAAAAGGACCTGGAATGGGAATTGGAATGGGAAGGATATACAGTTCAATACCGGGGTTTACTAGTAAGCTTGAAAAAACAATTCCAGATACCGCACCCGAAGCACCAACGGCTGTGTAGTGTGGCTGCTTAGCGTATAATAAAAAGGTAGTGAGGTTACCGATTAGTAAAGAAATCAGATAAAGTCCAATAAACAATAAACCTTTGAAATAAGGAGTTACAGTAGGTGCGAAGAAATATAAGGTTAGTCCGTTTACCAGTAAATGCCAGGTGCCCACATGAAGAAAAGCCGATGTGACGAATCTCCACCACTGCCTGCGAGCTACTCCAGAAATAGAAAAGGAATAACGATCAAAAAAGGAAGCAGAGCGAAACCCCCACAAAGAGACTCCAATGGTGATAATTAGTAGGTAAAGGTAAGGATCTGGACCCAATTGAAATAAGCTCTTAAGCTTGCAAATATACGTATCTTAGCGCCCTATGTTTCTGAAACGAATTCTATTTTTAGTAACCTATCTACCCATAAGACTGTGCGCATTACTTCCGTTTTCAGTTCTATATAAAATTTCCGATTTACTATCCTTTTTACTTTTTAGGGTTTTTAACTACAGAACTAAGGTGATAGAATCGAATTTACGAATCGCATTTCCGCTGTTATCCCATGAGGGCCGACGAGAAGTTAAACAACGGTTTTTTCGGCATTTTACAGACCTTTTTGTCGAAAGTTTAAAAAATGGGTTTCTCTCGAGCACCGAATTTAAAAATCGTTTTACGGTTTATAATGCTAGCTTATTAGATGCTTCTATAGCTAAAGGGAAAAACGTAATTGTACTGTTAGCTCATCATGGAAATTGGGAATGGACAGCTGCGATACCTCTTTTTACTCCGCACCCTGTTTATGGCATTTACCAAAAACTAAACAACCCGTTTTTTGATCGTTTTATTCGAAAGACTAGAGGTGCCACAGGAATGCACTTAGTTCCAACTTTTGAGTTAAAGCAGACGATGGATGCCAACATAAAATTGGGTAAGTCAGGGGTTTATGGACTGATTAGTGATCAATCACCAATGATTAAAAAAACGAAACATTGGTTCCAATTCTTTACTAAAACCGTGCCTGTTCATACGGGTGCTGAAGAACTTGCTAGAGCCTATAGCGCAGATATAGTGCTACTCTCGATTCGAAAAGTGAACAGAGGTTTTTACAGCGCTACCTTTCTTCCATTTGAACCTCAAATTGATCAAAGCGAAAACTTTCAAATTACTGAGACGTACTTAAAATGGGTAGAGCGTGAGATTGTAGCTCAGCCAGAAACCTATCTGTGGACCCATAAGCGATTTAAGCATTCTCGCTAATCGACTGAATTTCATTTATAAAGTCTTGTGCCAACATCTTCGCTTCACTTTCACTACCTGCCTCTGTATAAATGCGAATAATAGGTTCGGTATTAGATTTTCGCATGTGAACCCATTTGTTAGCAAAGTCAATCTTCAATCCATCTACCGTATTGATTTGCTCATTTTGGTAACGCTGTTTAAGTGCAGAGAGCACTCGATCGGGGTCTAAATTTTCTGAAAGAACAATTTTTTCCTTAGCCATAAAGTAGATCGGATACTGCTTTTTAAGTTCAGAAACAGTGCATTTCTTTTCTGTAAGTAGCATAAGAAATAGGGCAATACCCACGAGCGCATCTCTTCCGTAGTGATTTTCTGGATATATAACCCCACC
>CAZUBV010000231.1:0-1956 GCA_964618875.1 uncultured Flavobacteriaceae bacterium | reverse complement strand
CTTCTGCTGTGCATTGCGTCCAAGTCCCCTCGGTATCATTCTGGGGAATGGGTGTGCCGTTCTTAGGTATGGTCAGTAAGCGGATTTTTGGTTGGTCACCCGCAAGTAGGTAAAGGTCGCCTTGGTCGCTTTGATTCATCGGCCATTCCATGTTAGACTGACCAGAACATACCCACACCTCACCGACCAGAACATCATTAAAACGAAGCTCATTCTCCCCGCTAACAACGAGCTCGTGAGGACCGCCCGCAGGCACCGGGTCTAGTAGAAGCTCCCATTGACCAGAAGAATCTGCTAAAACCCTAGCTGTCTGCCCCGCAAACTGAACACTTACGGACTCACCAGGATTCGCCAGCCCCCAGATGCGGTTATGCTGATCGCGCTGTAAGACCATATAGTCGCCGAAAACATTCGGTAAAGAAATTTCAGCACATGCACTAACGGCAAGCGATAAGCAAAATAAGGATAAGGATATTTTTCGAATAATCATTTAATTAGTGTTACATTGCATAAGCCACTATCATGGCTTAAAAAGACGATTTTCTTGATCGAGCTTCTCGAAATAAGTAGCCCCTCCCCCTGCTATCAAATAACGTCTCAGGCTGTAAGCCTTCCGATTAATCGCTTTCATTGAGCCTGCTAGATCTTGATAGACTTCAAAATTGCGATTGAGAATGCCCTTATTACTTTCTGCACCTGTTTTAAGATCATCAATAAATCTAAACCAATGCCAACCAATCACGCTTGGGTTGCGTAACAGCCCTAAACAGAAGTTCTCATAGAAATAACCACGGTCTTTCTGCGAATCCACCAAAAAACCTGCACCTTTCGAGTTGTTCAGTCCTGAGTCGGAGGCCTTTGCATACCATTCCGTAATTAAGATCGGCTTATTTGCAAGAGATGCCCAATTGTTGATGCGATTATATTCTGGGTGCCATTTGTGGTAGTAATTCACACTCACAACATCAACGTAAAGACCTGAAATTCGAAACAAGGAATCATTTCTAAGCGCGTTCCCATGAATTCGACTCCCGAGGTACAAGTGGTTTGGAAGGTAGGCGTCAAAAGCTCTTCGTATAATCGAGTAATAGCGATCAATGACCACATTCATGAATTCTAGATCATGCTTATGCGTAAGCTCTTCTTCACCAAGGTGATTTTCCTTCATCCAAGCAAGTGCGTATTGATACCCCTCATCGTCCACCCCTAATTCAAGGTAGCGTTGCAAGCATCCATCTATTTTATTGAAGGGCAGTTCATTATCGGAAAAAACTCCGAGCAGGTAAGGGTCGTCAGCCAGACTTGCAAACTGCTTTGCTTGCCCAAGCACATACAGCTCAAATTCGCTGTCAAAGACTGGAATGACATCCTTTTCATAATTGAAATTCCCATAGCCCATTTTGCCTCCTCCTTTCTGCCTCACATAGGAAGCCATAAAACTAAAACGTGCGGTGTAAGGGCGATCATGCACCCGCAAAGTCTTGTAATCAGACCAATTCGCATAAGTGTTAAAGCGCAAATCTCGCATAACATTGTCCACGAGGGACAGCCAATCGTCCACACTGTCAAAGCGATTATTAAATTCCCTACGTAGACTCTTACCACCTTCGTTAACTGAGTTAATCCCCATAGAGATGAAAATATACCCTTCAGGATCGACGAACGTCCAAACCTCATTAACATTTTCTACCCTAAAGAAACCCGTCGCTTCCTGTTTGGCTAGCTCCAACGAACCACCAAATCGGCTCAAGCGGTCCGGTGGAGCCTGTAAGTTCAGATTAGATAATCTCACAGTACTATGATTTTTCACGTTAACTTCGACTAACCTAAAATCATCTGCGTGTATAATTATTTTGAATGAACAAAAACAAATAAATAAGCCGCATGCTCTCAAGCAAGTTGTGCCCACGCGTTTTAGTAAATCTAAAGATCCAGAATTCATGTAAGGCATGACTA
>CAZUBV010000230.1:0-1970 GCA_964618875.1 uncultured Flavobacteriaceae bacterium | reverse complement strand
CATCTCTCTTCCTAGTAGTGAATCTGGGATCTCATAGAAGTAGTCTTCATCGACACGATGAACCTTGAACAGTCCTTCGTCAGTCTTTGCCTCTTTGGTAATAATTTTATCGTAGGATTTGATTTTTTCTTTTTTTGCTGGTGGAGCTGGTTTGGCAGCTACCGGCTCTGGTTTTTTCTTTTTCAAGAATTTGAACTGAGCCTCAGCAGGACTCACTACCATTAGGGCCAATAGTGTGCCTAAAAGCAGTCGAACAGAATATTTCATGAAATTTTAATTTTTAATGACGGCCTAATATAGAATAATTGTGCGATTGTTAAGCCATCTTTAACAGAGTAGGGACAAGGTTAAATTCTTGTGAAACTTGATGCTAATACTAGCACATCGGTTAATTGCTTCGGATATTTGTCTTGCAATGATCCAGGAGTGGTTTCATTGTTTAAGTTTTGAGTTAGTTAGCAAAAAGCCCCGCATGAGCGAGGCTTTTTGTTTTTAGATGGGTGTTAGGCTAACTGCACCCAAAGTCCTTGGTCATTCTTTTCGACTTTTACTAAGTTTTCTTTAGTAAGAAGCTTGATCGATTTGTCCCATTTTTTACCACTCAGACCACTGCTGTCTTTTAGTTCAGAAAGTGCCAATGGTCCGCCAGCTTTTTGAAGCAATTCAAGGATTAGTTTTTCCTCTTCAGCTAAACTAACTGCGGCTCGTTCGGGGCGCATTTGTGGGAAGAATAATACTTCTTGAATAGAACTGTTATTGGTCATAAGCATGGTAAGACGGTCAATTCCAATTCCAATCCCTGAAGTTGGGGGCATACCGTATTCTAGTGCTCGTAAAAAGTCTTGATCGATAAACATAGCTTCATCGTCTCCTTTTTCTGAAAGTGCCAACTGATCTTCGAATCGCTCGCGCTGATCAATAGGGTCGTTCAGCTCACTGTAGGCGTTAGCCAACTCTTTTCCGTTTACCATAAGCTCGAATCGCTCGGTAAGGCGTGTATTGCTGCGGTGCTCTTTGGTCAGCGGGCTCATCTCTTTCGGATAATCGGTGATGAAGGTAGGTTGTACGTAATGGTGCTCACAGCATTCTCCGAAAATCTCGTCGATAAGTTTTCCAACTCCCATACTTTCTTCTACCTCTAAACCTAGTTTTTTAGCTGTTTCTTTTAACGCTTCTTCGCCCATTTGGCTCACATCATAGCCTGTATGTGTTTTAATAGCCTCAAGGATAGGTACTCTAGGATAGGGTGCCTTGAAATCAATGACTTTATCACCGACAGTTAACGCCGTACTGCCATTGGATTCAAGGGCCACACGCTCTAATAGCTGCTCGGTCATATTCATCATCCAGAAGTAGTCTTTATAGGCTACGTAAAGCTCCATTACGGTGAATTCGGGGTTGTGTGTGCGATCCATCCCTTCATTTCTAAAGTCTTTTGCAAATTCATACACACCATCGAATCCGCCTACAATAAGGCGCTTTAAATACAGTTCATTCGCAATTCTTAAGTAGAGCGGAATATTAAGTGCGTTGTGGTGGGTCATGAACGGACGAGCCGAGGCGCCACCCGGTATAGGTTGCAAAATAGGGGTCTCTACCTCAAGGTACTGGCGTTCATTAAAAAACGAACGAATCGTATTCGTGATTCTGGTCCGTTTAATAAAGGTGTCTCTAACGTGCGGATTCACCACTAGGTCAACATAGCGCTGACGATAACGCAGTTCGGGATCATTAAACTCGTCATAAATTTTGCCCTCGGCATCTTCTTTGGGTAGCGGAAGCGGACGCAGTGATTTGCTCAGCAGAGTAAAATTTTTAACCATTAGGGTCATTTCGCCTACTTGAGTTTTAAAGAGCGTTCCTTCAACTCCAATAATATCTCCGATATCTAATAGTTTTTTATATACCTCATTGTAAAGCGTCGCATCTTCGGCCGGACAAATTTCATCTCTATTGAAATATACCTGTAA
>CAZUBV010000229.1:0-1971 GCA_964618875.1 uncultured Flavobacteriaceae bacterium | reverse complement strand
ATCACGGCGGGCAGGTGTACATGGATGGTGCAAATATGAACGCACAAGTAGGTCTTACTAACCCAGCAACCATCGGAGCAGATGTTTGTCACCTGAATCTGCATAAGACATTTGCCATTCCACACGGAGGAGGTGGTCCTGGAGTTGGCCCAATCTGTGTTGCTCCACAGCTCGCTCCATTTTTACCCGGAAATCCGGTAATACCGACAGGAGGCGAAGAGGCGATAACTGCAATCTCTGCTGCTCCGTTCGGAAGTGCAATGGCTTGCCTAATTTCGTACGCTTACATACGTATGCTTGGAAGTGAGGGTTTAACTAGCGCTACTGAGTATGCCATCTTAAACGCAAATTATATCAAAGCTCGTTTAGAGAAGAGTTATCCTATACTTTATACCGGAGAACAAGGAAGAGCTGCTCACGAACTTATCATTGACTGTAGGCCTTTCAAAGAAAAAGGTATTGAAGTAACTGATATCGCTAAACGTCTAATGGATTACGGTTTTCATGCACCAACGGTATCATTCCCTGTTGCCGGAACCATGATGATCGAACCTACCGAAAGTGAAGGACTTGAAGAAATCGATCGATTCTGCGAGGCAATGCTGGCGATAAAAGATGAGATTGATGTCTGCAGTATGGATGAACCAAACAATGTTCTGAAGAATGCACCACACACCTTGGCAATGATTACTGCAGACGGGTGGAACTTCCCCTACTCTCGAAGACAAGCTGCTTATCCGCTGCCTTTTGTAGAAGAAAATAAATTTTGGCCTTCGGTACGCAGAGCTGATGAAGCTTTTGGCGATCGAAATCTAGTGTGCAGCTGTGCGCCCATAGAAGCTTATCAAAGCTAATACTCATCGTTTATAACCCTAGGGACGTCTACACTTTCTATTTAGCGTCCCTTTTTTTTTAACTTAGTCCGCACTAACTTCTTCACATGAATATTAGCTTTTTAGGAACAGGCCACTACTTACCTACGATTGTACAACCCAATAGTGAATTTGAAAACAGTGAATTTATAGACGAGAATGGGCTTCCATTCGCTACCGAGAACACTGAAATCATCGAAAAATTTAGAGCAATCACTGGTATTGAGAGCCGCAGGTATTTAGCGCCCGAATTAACTACCTCAGACATGGGGTATTTTGCTGCAAAAGAGGCGATTGCTGATGCTAATATTGACAAAGAAGCAATTGATTATATCATATTTGCTCACAACTTTGGCGATGTGCGCTATGGTGAAATTCAAACCGATATGCTACCAAGCCTTGCCTCAAGAGTCAAAAATAAGCTAGGCATTCAAAACCCAAAATGTGTTGCCTACGATATGATATTTGGCTGTCCCGGTTGGATAGAGGCGGTCATTCAGGCCAAAGCATTTATCAAAAGTGGCATGGCAAAGAACTGCCTTGTAATTGGTGCAGAAGCTTTATCTCGAGTTGTAGACCCGAACGATAGAGATAGTATGATTTTTGCGGATGGTGCTGGTGCAGCTATTGTTGGCGCATCTGAAAACGGTGGAGATCTTCTAGCGAATATTACCACCACTCTGGCTAATGACGAGGCTTATTATCTCTACTACGGAACAGGAAATAAAGCAAGCAACAATGACAAAACGCGCTATATTAAAATGTTAGGGCGGAAAGTTTATGAACTCGCGGTGGTTCATGTTCCAACAGCAATGGCCGAGGCCTTAGAATCTGCAGGAGTAGCTATAACAGAAGTAAAAAAAGTTTTTCTGCACCAGGCAAACGAAAAAATGGACGAGGCTATGGTTGCGCGCCTATACAAGAAGTTTAAAGCGACAGCACCTGAGCACGTAATGCCGATGAATATCAAAGAAGTCGGAAATAACTCCGTGGCTACCGTTCCGGTACTCTTCGATATGGTACGTAAAAACAAACTTCCGAATCATCAGTTAACAACTGGCGACATATTACTATTCGCAAGCGTAGGGGCAGGAATGAA
>CAZUBV010000228.1:0-1975 GCA_964618875.1 uncultured Flavobacteriaceae bacterium | reverse complement strand
GCCCCTTTGTGAAGATAACGTAACTGGGTAATGAGTGGGGAGGGATTTTTCTCGGAATTAGTGTGTGCATCCCTGCCAATATAGCTTAAGAAATACTGAGATTTAGTGAGAGCCAACCGCTCAATAAACAAGCGAGAGGTGTCTTTTTTCCGCTGCCGTTCTCCCTCTAAAGGCTGCTGATGGATGAGGTCAAACACAGGACGCTGTGGATTACCAGGAAATTCACGTTCATTTAAGCCCAGCATGGCTGTATACGAAAATGGCAATAGTCGGTTTGGGATATAACTACTCACTAACACACCGGTTCCAAAAGATGATGAATGATCCTGCTTTTGCACAAGTACATTACGGAACCAACCCATAAACACCTCATAGCTAACAGAGGTAGACGCATAGGCTAGTTCCTCTGAAAGTTGTTCAAACCAGTGAATTACCCAATTATATCCGCGAGGATTTGAGCCGGCGCTATCTTTAAATATCCGAACAAAATGCTCTTGTAAGATCGCTAACCACTCCGTATTAAGCCGTTCGGTTTCTGGTGAAACAACTAAATCTAGCATTTCATCATAGAGCATTTGAAGCTTGGAAAGAGTAGACAATTGATCGGAATTTCTTACTCTTTTAGAGGGAGAGATTTCGGGTTGATGTGTAAAACTTCGGTGTTCTACAAAATAACCTCTCCACCATGATGTTAAGGCCGTTGATAAGCTATACCTATGAGAATGAACCAGTCCAAAATGTATGTTGTCACTGACTATCCAATCTCTAATCGTACCCAATTCGGATTCATCGAATCCATAACGATCCATGAGGTTAGGATCGGTGAGTGTGTCCATCAAATCACTCATTTTACAGTCGTTATACGCCAAATCTAGCAAGGCTAAAAAACTATCTTGAAGTGGACGTTCTTGCCCATCAAACAGGTATACAGGTAGGATGGGTTCTTGGGCAAACACCTGTTTAATAATAGGCGAATAAGCTTCAACATCGGGAACTAAAATACCAATTTCACTTAAATCGATTGCTTCAGAGGTATTTAGGAAATGCAATAAATCATCTTTTAATACTTCTACCTCCCTTTTTATGGAATGACAAGCGTGTATAGAACCAGGTATAGATAGTATGTTCGATAATTTAAACCAGTGGTCTTTAGGCACAACATTAGCTGCTTGGGAGGCCGTACTGTTCCTTCGTAATGCATGCAAATAAGGAGAAAATACACCGTTTTCCCTCCATTTTTCAGCCAAATGCGAGATAAAATTCTGTTCTGACCCAAAACTAAATCCTATTTGTATTGGCTCGGATGGCATTCTATTCAAGTCTTGTTGCGTTTTAGGGGAAATATCGTTTTCTAATTCGGGATAATTCACCACGTGAACATTCGTATGTCGGCTTATTAGCTCTACACTCTCCACTAACAAACGATTCCAATCTCTTTCCCCAACAAAGAAAATATCAGCAGGTAATTTTTCCTCTATATCAGGGTTTTTTAGCTGTCTCAACCAATCTTTATAAATCTGTGTTCTTGACCATTGAAGATTATTACCCCGGTCAAATACACTGTTCAAGGACTGCCAAAGTTCTTTTTGAAGCTGAATGTACCCCGCTAATCTTTTTGGCGAACCAATGAGTTCTGGTGTTTTTATTCCATCTAAAATATCCAGGTTTTGGGCATGCGGAGATGCATTCGGATGGACATTTGATTGGCTAACAGAATGTTTTGTTGCAGCGGTTACGGAGTCGATACCAAAGTTGGAGTCGGAAAGGGAATCTTCCCACTCAAAAAGCATGTGAGGTCGGACATTAATGTATTGATCAAATACATCTGCAAGTTGAACTGCTAATGCAAAACGGTGCGATTGATCCTGGAAATCGCCAAACAATAATTTCACCTGTTCATTATTGGCGAGTAGTTCAAAAATTTTAAAACTAAGAGCATGCAGATCAGTGGGTAATTTTTTGGGTAAATCTGGCT
>CAZUBV010000227.1:0-1987 GCA_964618875.1 uncultured Flavobacteriaceae bacterium | reverse complement strand
GGAGGCAGAGGCCAGAGGTTCGAATCCTCTCGGGCGCGCCATTTACCTAGCCTGTCGCGATTTTCTTCCTTAAGCCATTTAACCGACAACTAGCTTTCCCCGATACATTTGCATCTGGCAATGAAAGTCGTACTCTCCGGGTTCCAGCGCTGGTATTTGAATTTGCTTTAATTTGTTAGAAGGCAACGTTTCACTTATTTCTAGCTTGGGAATGAGCAAAGTTTCAGAACAAGGCGATTGATCCTTCCGCAGGAACTTAAGTTCAACCGGTTTACCTTCAGGTATTTTTATTCTCGAAGGCGAGTAGATACCGTTTTCGACGGCAATCACCAAATCACCTTCTCCCAGCTTCAGCTGCTGGGGCTTGTAAAGCCAAAACCACCAGACGATCAGCGCGATCAAAGTGATACCAGCAATATTAATGAATAACATGTTTATTCTCCTGAATGCGTCAGTGTTAGAAGGTGCGTTAATGTTTCTTGGCTTTGAAAAAGCGTAACCGGTTAGCGTTACTCACTACCGTAAGAGAAGAAAAAGCCATTGCTGCACCAGCAATAACCGGGCTCTGTAATCCCCCCGAAAAATCAGCGCAGTCATAAATAGAATGCTCAACTCACTAACAAGGCGGCAAGCTTTTCCATCTGTAGTTGATAAACCTCTGGGCTCTCTCTTGTAAACTTCGCCAAATTCATCAACTTCCATTTTACCGATGGAAATTGATGATAATCATAAACAGACCAGTCCGGTTCTAAGCCGTTAAAACTAAGCAGAAATTGCTTATCCGCCTCGTTCAAACTCCGACGTATCGTCTTTATCAGCTTGTTTCGTGTTGCTTCAAAATCAGTATAATTAAATACAACATTACTCATGCCTTCAAACCGGTTCTCAAAAGCTGCCCTTTGGTCAAGTAAGTTGAGGGCAAGCATTTCATGTGTTGGTCGATTGCTACTAATCAGCGCGAATAACAAGCCCCGTTTGATTTCATCAGTAAACCTCTTTCGCAATTTCCGGCAACACATCGAGTAGCAGCTTTACCTGTCTTTTATAAGCTTCGTTCATTCCATTGACTCCAGTTCCTTTGGTACAGTGATTTGGTATTTCGGGATGTAAACACCGTTGGCTACTATCGCACGCTTACCCGAGCCTAGGTTTACACTGCTTAAATCAAGATATTGCACCCAGTCGTGATTTGCTTTCTCGGCCAGATAAAGAAATAAGCGTTTCACTTTTGTCGCCATAGCGTATTAATGCACCCGCCCCGATGCTCTCAAACCACTGGCTTTTTTTATAGCGTTGCTGCAAGTCGAGGCTGTAGCCATTTTCAACAAGCCAAGATGAACAGAGCACGACGCCCAATGGTTGGGAGCTCAGCAGCCGGTTTAATTTTGATGATATATCCGCACTCATGGTACCAACCTGTTAATCATTTCAAACTACAGGTTGGTTTATATTTTCAATTATGTCAGTACTAATGGTGCTAATTTTTATTAAATTTCAAACCCCAAAGCCTATCGAGGATTTAGATAAATTGTCACCCGACTAAATATTTCCTGTTCCTTCTGGCCTAAAACCAAGCCAAAAAGGTGGAATTTTTTCCACCTAAAAACTCAGGTTTTTCGGAAGGTTCAGAATTTTTTGTCGCGAGGCAAAGGTCAAAAATTGAAATTTCAGAGTCGGTATCCTGTGACCAATTTTGTCATTAAACGGTCTCAAAAGTGTCGATTTCGACGCAACACAGAAAGTCAAAACACCGTTTAATCCCTTGCTACGCCTAGCTTTAACGATTTACCACCGAACCCGTGACTGCCCTCCGGAGGCAGAGGTCAGAGGTTCGAATCCTCTCGGGTGCGCCATTACTTGCAGAGCTAACAGTCCTGTTCTACTATTCCACTAGCTAATCAAAATTCCTCGAGGAGCAAGTTAATGTTTGAACTAACCGTCATTTTATCGTGGGGATCGCCGATAGGGATCGGGTTATTTTTATTTC
>CAZUBV010000226.1:0-2045 GCA_964618875.1 uncultured Flavobacteriaceae bacterium | reverse complement strand
CTTGGCGTAGTGCTCTACACTATGTACCGTGCAGCTTATAGCCACTTTAGAGGACTGATGTATTTAGACTCTGGGCTTGCCAAGAAGCGCGAGAAAACGATTGCTATAAACGCTACGTACTTTGATCGATTCGGAAAATTAGGACTCCTCCTTCGCAACGATGTCGCACTAATTCTTCGAAACAAACGAGCCCGAAGTGCGGTTTTTGCCGGATTCTTTTTCATATTCTACGGTCTACTATTTTTTAGTGGAGCTGTTGAGGCCTATGAAGGAGTGTATTGGAGCTTATTTGCAGGCATCTTTGTAACCGGCGGATTCTTATTCAGTTTTGGGCAGTATGTTCCGAGCTGGGATAGCCAGTACTATCCGCTTCTTATGAGCCAAAACCTCACCTATCTCGAATATTTAAAATCAAAGTATACCCTGATTCAAGTCTTTACCATAGCAAGTACGGTGCTTTCAAGCTGGTATCTGATCTTTGGTTGGGACACTTTCAGTTATGTTCTGCTCGGAGCCGTTTACAACCTTACCATCAATTCGGCTATTGTACTCTGGGGAGGGGCCTATGTTCGCACAAAAATTGACCTTACCTCGAATAAGAAAGCCTTCGGAGACAAGAACTCATTCAATTACAAAACCATGCTGCTCACCCTTCCGAAAATTGTACTTCCGATCGCGCTCTTTGCTCTTGTCGATTACTTTTTAGGAACCACCGCAGCAAAACTTAGCATCGTACTGGTCTCCATTGCCGGATACTTTTTGCGACCCTATATTTTCAAAAAAATTATCGCTGTTTACCAAAAAGAAAAATACGAAACCCTTAAAGCCTACCGCTCATGATTTCAGTAAGTAACCTTAGTAAGACCTATAAAGATACCACCGTATTAGCGATCGAATCACTCGAGCTTAAAAGTGGCGAAATCATTGGCTTAGTTGGTAATAACGGTGCAGGAAAAACCACTTTTTTCAGTCTACTATTAGACCTTATCAAGCCCACTACAGGATACATCGAAAACGCCGGAGTTCGTGTCGATCAATCAGAAGACTGGAAACAGTCGACTGCTGCCTTTATCGATGACACCTTTCTTATTGGCTACCTAACACCCGAAGAATACTTCAGCTTTATAGCAGGCCTCAGAAACGTAGCCAAGGCTGATCTTGACTTATTTCTAGAACGTTTCAAAACCTTCTTTAACGATGAGGTATTGGAGCAGAAAAAATACATTCGTGATTTTTCAAAAGGAAATCAAAAGAAGGTAGGTATTGCCGCAGCCTTTATTGGGGCTCCACAACTGGTAATTCTCGATGAGCCCTTCGCAAATCTTGATCCTAGAGCGCAAATGCAACTGCAACGACTACTGCGTGAACTCAATACAGAACTCGGATGCAGTGTTTTTGTGTCTTCGCACGACCTACTGCATGTAAGCGAACTATGCCAACGTATTTTAATCTTAAACAAAGGAACCCTAGTTAAAGATGCGCGACGCGAAGAGATTTCTCTCGAAGGATTACGCGCTTTCTTTACCGAGGAGAGTGCTGAACCGCAAGATGAGGCATCAGCTATTCAAGACGAGAGCGCATCAGAAACAGATTCTGAGAACTAGTAAACCTACTCCCTTACTAGCGGACGAATAACCTCGGCCCATATCGCATAGCCTGTGGCGTTCATATGTAGGCGATCTTGAACAAAAAGATCGGTTCGAACCTTTGATCCTTTGAGCATTGGAGTATAGATGTCAGCAAAAACTAAGCGATCGTCTTTTTTTGCACGCTTTTCTATCGCTTTGTTTAACGCCTCATATTCTTTGTGCAACTCCCAGCGCAACGGACTCGGTTTAGCGGCAATAAAAACAATCTCGGTTTCGGGTAATGCGGTCCAAATGCGCTCGAAAATAGTATCGAGGTGCTCTAAAATCGTCCCAATAGGGCGCCCAGCCGCAATATCATTATCACCCTCATAAATAAAAACTTGTTTTGGACGGTAACGTAAAACGAGTTGATCGAGGTAATGGTTTAAGCCAAATGCAGTTGACCCACCAAAACCT
>CAZUBV010000225.1:0-2058 GCA_964618875.1 uncultured Flavobacteriaceae bacterium | reverse complement strand
CGAGGAAGATTTAGATATAATACCGACCTTTTTGATCGTGAGACTATATCGGCGATGTCGGGCCATTTCATTCAGCTACTCACCAACGCACTTACTACTCCGGAAACAAATGTGCACGAGTTAGCTATGATTACAGAAGAAGAATGTCGTGCACTAAAAGTATACAGGGGGGATCGAAAAAGGTATCCTGTCACCCAAACCATTGCCCAGATTATTGATGAGACTATACAAACGTATCCTGATAAACCAGCATTAAAGCATAATGAGCTTAGCTATACGTACAGAGAATTTGGAGCTAGAGCTGCGGTTATATTAACAGAACTTGAACAGTTGGGTGTGGGACAAGGAGATCGGGTAGGGATTTTCATGGAGCGTACACCTGATCTACTATGTGCGATATTCGCGGTGTTGAAATTAGGTGCGACTTATGTTCCTATGGAAACCTCTAATCCATTAGACCGAATTCAATTTATGACTGCTGATGCAGGAATAAGCGTCATGGTTACCGATGCTGCAAATGAAGAGGTGTTGAAACCTATGGACCAGATCACCTGCTTAAATGTGACTAATCTATCAGCGCAAAGTAGAGATGGACAACGATTGCAAACGATCGAGGGTGCCCCAAACGATGTAGCGTATATTATCTACACATCGGGGTCCACGGGGCGGCCTAAAGGAGTTGAGGTTACCAATGCCAACGTAATCCGACTGTTTAAAAGTAGTGAATCTCTTTTCGGTTTTGGGGCAGATGATATTTGGACTATGTTCCACTCGTATGCTTTTGACTTTTCTGTTTGGGAAATATTTGGAGCGTTATTACAGGGCGGGTGTCTAGTTATTGTTCCAAAAGAAGTTGCAGTAGACCCTAAATCTTTCCATGCCCTGCTTCAAAAAGAATCTGTTACGGTACTCAATCAAACTCCCTCTGCATTTTACCAACTGGCCCATGTAGACAGCATGCAAGAAACGCGGTTGAACACGTTGAAATGGATTATTTTCGGTGGTGAAGCCTTGGGGCTTAACAACCTGAAACCATGGACAGAAAAGTATGGGTTTGAAGCCCCTGAATTAGTAAATATGTATGGGATTACCGAAACAACGGTACATGTTACTTTTCATAAGATTGAATCCGAAGATGTTCAAAAAGGACTAAGTGTAATTGGTAAACCACTGCCTGACCTAAGTATTGATATCTGCGATGAGTACGGTGCTCTAGTGCCGATTGGGGTTCCTGGGGAGCTATTGGTCGGTGGGGATGGATTAGCAAAAGGTTATTTGAACTTACCAAGGTTGAATGAAGAACGATTTGCACATCATACGATTCACAAAGGGTTTGATGAGGAGCGACTATATCACAGTGGTGATTTGGTAAAAAGAGTTCGAGATGGTTCTTTGCACTACTTAGGGAGAATTGATCAACAGGTTAAAATTCGAGGGTATAGAATTGAAATTGGAGAGATAGAGGCCCAGATGTCGTCCTTTGAAAAGGTGAATGAATCAGTGGTTGTTTTAAGAAATGAACCCACCGGTTCGGAGTTGATTGGCTATGTAACCACCCATGAACAGGGGCAAAATTCGTCCATTATCCAAGAACTAAGAGAATTTTTGCAAAAAAAATTACCTGATTATATGGTGCCAAAAGCCATCGTTCATCTGGAAAAAATCCCTCTAACCGTCAATGGAAAAGTAAACAAAAAAGAACTTCCATTACCGGGTAGAGAATTGCGCGTTAATGAAACAACATTCAAAGCACCTGAAACAGCTTTAGAGAAGGAGATTGCTGGTTTATGGGTAGATATTCTAAAACTAGAGCGAGTTGGTTTAGCAGACAATTTCTTTGAATTAGGTGGGGATTCCATCAAAGGGGCGATTTTTGCCAATAGAATGCAAGAAAAAACAGGTAAGGTGTTTTATGTGGTGGCGCTTTTTGAAGCCCCTACAATAGAAGAGCTCGTACCCTATATTAACAATCATTACCCAGAAATTTTGAATGGCTATGAAGAAGGGGTAGGAGCATTGGAAGAGGTGGATACACCAGTAACTGAAACTATCTCAAAG
>CAZUBV010000224.1:0-2062 GCA_964618875.1 uncultured Flavobacteriaceae bacterium | reverse complement strand
AATTTTTTAAAAAAAAAAAAAAATTTTAGACTTTTTTTTTTTTTTTTTTTATTTATAAATTTTAAAAACGACTCGCTACCATCAAAAAATTAAAAAACACGATTTCCAGAAACGAAAACGGCAGTAGCCTTAATTTGTGTCAAATTGCGCTCTTCAGCTTGCATTAAATCATCTGAGAGTATGGTAAAATCAGCCAGATATCCAGGCAATAGACGTCCTTTCTCATCATCCTCAAACTGCGCATATGCAGCCCAGTGTGTCATGCCGCGTAAGGCCTGCTCGCGGGAAAGCGCCTCTTCTTTGAAAAAGCCACTCTCAGGATACCCAGAAGCATCTTTTCTCGAAACTGCAGCATAGAACGTACTTATCGGATCAACAGATTCAACAGGGAAATCGGTACCCAAAGCAATCATTCCGGACTGCGCAAGTAAACTCTGATACGCATAAGCGCCTTTCATTCGAGTACTGCCCAATCGCTCCTCAGCCCAATACATATCACTTGTAGCATGAGTGGGCTGAACCGAAGGAATCACCCCTTTTTCAAATAGGGATCTATCTACTGGATCGACAATCTGAGCGTGTTCGATGCGCCAGCGACGATCAGAATCTTTGTGCAACAACTTATCATATATCTGCAACACTGCTACATTAGCCGAATCGCCTATCGCATGCGTATTCATTTGAAATTCGGTTGCAATTATTCGATCAGCAAGCTTTTGCATCTCACTAATAGGGGTTACGAAAGCTCCAAAATGCCCTGGTGCATCAGCATAGGGTCGCTTTAAGGCAGCACCTCGTGAACCGAGTGCACCATCTCCATAAACCTTAATCGAGCGGACGTTTAGCTTCTCGGTTTTATAAACGCCTCGATTAAGGAAGTAATCTACATCGTCAGGGGTATTACTCACCATGGCATACACTCTGATTTTCAATGCGTCTGCTTGCTGTAAGGAATCTATCAGATCAATGACAGATTTCGAAATTCCCGCGTCGCTTACTGTAGTCAGTCCGTTTTCGAAACAAATCTGCTGAGCGGCTAGTAGTGCCCTTATTTGCTGCTCACGACTTGGAGCGGGAATAATGGAATCAATATATCGCATTGGCCCATCGACAAGTATGCCGCTCGGAGCTCCATTTTCTAATAAAATGGCACCACCATCGCTCGGGGTATCCGCTGATATCCCAGCAAGCTCTAAGGCTTTTGAATTTACCCAATAGGCATGTCCGTCTACCCGTTCAAGAATGACAGGTCGATCACTAATGAGAAGGTCTAAGTCGTGTCGCGTTGGAAACTTCTTTTGATTCCAATCATTTTGATCCCATCCCCTGCCATATATAACAGGCGCTCCCTCTTTATCAAAAGCAGTAATGCGTTCCCTTACCTGTTCGATACTGCCAGTGCCCACAAGATTTACATGCAATGTACCGAGGCCCAATCCGTAAAAATGGCTATGGGCATCTATTAATCCTGGCACAACCGTTTGACCCTCAAGATCAATTACCTCTGAAGCAGAAAATCGATCTTTCAGATCGTTCGAACCTGTAGCTATGATACGACCGTCTTTAATCGCCATAGCCTCGTGCACACTATTCATAGAATCAAGGGTGTAAACACGCGCATTGAACACAACGGTATCTATCTCTACCCGGTTAGTACAACTTGAAACTAATCCTGTTATGGTAAGAAGCGTGACTAAAATTTTTGCTTTCATGGTGTAGTGGTTGATTCAATAAATTCTTGTGGATTATTTGCGCCTCTAGCTGCAAGGGCTAGAATAACTAAGACAAGTATTCCAAAATAAGCAGCATAAACGTAAGAACCAAAATGAGTATACGAATAACTAAAAAGAGTTGGAGCTATAGCACTAGAAAACACTAAGAAGGACATTACCTTACCGGTAATTGCACCGAGATGCCTTCGCCCATAAAAACGAGGCCAGGTAACCGAATTTAATACCCCAAAAAATCCACTGAGCGTTCCCATACCCCCAATCAGAAAGTAGATAGAATAAGGACGATCTAATTGCGCAAGTCCAAAGCAAGCTACCAGACCACCAAAAAT
>CAZUBV010000223.1:0-2064 GCA_964618875.1 uncultured Flavobacteriaceae bacterium | reverse complement strand
AGTGACTGCCGTCCGCGTGTCGCCGAAGCTTTAGCGGAGGCACTAGCTATCTCGAGGCTTTTCAGCGAAATGTGATGAAGAATAAAGCAAAAAATCAGCGCCAGTATATAGTTGAAATGATATGACTACTTCTTTAAACTTTGGGGGCTGTATCGATGATGATATGATGTTCTGGCCTTTTCCATAGATTGACCATACATCATTTGGAAAATTCATATCTTAACTTACTATCTTAATCCAACCTTTACCTTTGGTTAAGGATATCCATCGATGTAAGCGTTTCTTTGAAAGTTCATTGATCAATCGAATCGCTACCCTAGCCTCAAAATTCTAGCTAGCATTACCGATTTTAAACTGACCTAATTCTTATAAGACTGTAATTTAAATAGCTATCGTGCTCTTCAAATTATGTATAGATTGGTGATCAAAAAGTAATACGGAAGTATCTCGTTAAACCCGCATTATGCATTAGGAACACAGTAAGTGGTGCAATTTGCTGATAATATGTAACTTAGTCAAGAAACAAAAGTAACCCAAATGGTTAATCTACCAATAGAGTTTTCAGACAAGCAAGTGACCCCTTTTGGCGGGATGAGTTTAATGATGCGATTCATAGATCAGACAGGTATACGAGAATATGTAAGTAGTCTAAATTTACCACAACCTAGATCGAATCGTGGATATGATCCTATTGAAATTGTAGAATCTTTTTGGCTGAGTATTTGGACTGGAGCTAATCGATATATTCACTGTGATTGGCTTCGTTATGATACGACCCTTCAATCTATATTTGGATGGGATTCGATGCCATCTCAAAGTACATACAGTAGGTTTTTCGGCAAGTTTAGCCAAAAGCGAAACACAGAAGTATTTACAGATGCGCAACGCTGGTTTATCAACAACCTAGGAATTGATAATATGACCATAGATTTGGATAGTACCGTTATTACTAGGTATGGAAATCAAGAGGGCAGCGCAAAAGGCTACAATCCTAACAAACGAGGTCGTAATTCACACCACCCACTCATGGCCTTTATATCCCAGACACGCATGGTAGCCAATGCCTGGTTACGACCTGGAAATACTGCGGATGGCAGTTCTTGCAAAGAGTTTATGCAGGAAACATTTGAATATGTACTAAAAGGCAAAAAAGTGGGTTTGGTCAGAGCCGATAGTGGTTTTTACACAGAGCAGATACTTAGCTATCTTGAATCACAAACGCTTAATTATATAATTGCTACCCGCATGTATCCCAATGTCAAGAACGCAGTCGGAGGACTGGATGATTGGATAGAACTTACCAAAGGAATAGAACTAAATGAAATGACCTTTGAACATAATAATGGTCAACCTAGAAGATATATTATAGTTAAAAAGCGAGTGGAAGATCGTCCTAAAGCTGGTGGCAAGTTATTGTTTGATGACATGCCTGGTTACAGGTATAGTTGCTATGTTACCAATTTGGACTTGCCTTTGGATCAAATATGGAATATATACAATTCAAGGGCTGATTGTGAAAATAGAATCAAAGAACTCAAGAATGACTTTGGATTAGAGAACTTTTGCCTAAAAGATTTTTGGGCAACCGAAGCTTCTTACCGATTCATAATGATTGCCTATAATCTAATGAGTTTATTTCGTCATTTTGCTCTAAATAACAACAAAAGAGCCACCTTAAAAACGCTCAAAGCCTATTGCTTTGCATTAGGAGCTTGGAAGGTAAATCATGCAAATCGTTCTGTTCTAAAAATCGCACTTCCTGTAAAAAAGAGACCCTGGATGACAGGCTTATTCTCGCAAATCAAGGGATTAAGCCCTCCTTTTATTTATCCTAATGCATAATCCGGGTTCAAAAATAGATGCTTCCGGGTTCTGTTGAACCTGCGCTTGAGTAGTTCCTCTCAAAAGCTCGAAAACTCCTCCTGCATCTAAGTTATTGCTTTGTTTCTGTTTTCCCAATGCGCCCATCACTAATGGAGCCAATTTCATCATTAGTGACCCTACATCCATAAAGACCGTTGCACGGTGATTTGACTAAATTATACTAAAATTATTACCCTAAAG
>CAZUBV010000222.1:0-2070 GCA_964618875.1 uncultured Flavobacteriaceae bacterium | reverse complement strand
CAACAGTGAACAAAACAACAATCGCAACTTTTATTATTGCGTTCGCAATTATCTTCTGTGTCTCAAATTAAAAATTCTGAATCAAAACAAAAAAAGATCTTTACAGTGATACTTCGGTGATTAATATATTTCGTGTAGATGGGAACACTCAAAATAACTGATAGAAAGGAGGTTTGACATGGGCGCAAATGCATTTGTTACAAAAATTTATCCGGCTTCTTGTGCTAGAAAAGCCTTCAGAGAGGCAATTCAGGATGAGTTTCTTGGAAATGAGGACGAGGCTCTTGCAAGAAAGGAAGGTTTCATTATGATTAATGATTCCTTTGATGGGAGTGCAAAAGAATATGCATGGACACTAATTGATGAAGGAGATGCAAGAATTGATGACAAATGGGGCCCGGCTGGCTGTATCAAAACCGAAGAGGGGTTCGTTTTCTTTGGCTGGGCGAGTGATTACTAGTTATTAAAATTAATTTTTTGATAAAAAATAAATGAAGTAATTGACAATCTTAGTCTGGTGGCTAAGATGACAGTCTCTGGTCTTGGACAGGGCCGACTGGGAAGCCCAACAATCACCTGTCACCTGCTATCAACGGCCTTTTGGTAACGTTGGCTAAAGAGCGCAAGTTGTGAAGGAACAGTCACAAGCCAGACATAAAATTAAACATGGCAGGTAGGCCTAGAAGCAGCCATCCTATAATGAGTTAGACATTTACCTTTAGCTGAAAAATGCACCTTGTGGTAAAAGCAAGCATGTGAATTGGCGAGGAGAAATAAATGAAGTAGAGAGGTACCCCGGAAATGGTAAGGCCAATCTTCTATTTAGCGTAAAAGCACACCATGTTTCCAAATATTTATTTCCAATCAAATCCCAAGCAGGGGCCGATACCTGCCGATTGCAGTCTTGTACGCAAAAGCTAGCGCGATGCCTAAGAAGTAAGACAAATAAATATTTGTGTTTTTAAAGCTATGCTTGAAATGATCCCTTCTGGAAGAGAGAGAAACAATACATTGCACAACCGATAAACAAGCGCATTCGCACACGAAGCGCAAGGAATCGCAGTGTTATCAGGGAGCTACTATAAATATGAATGGATCTTGACAGCTGAGAGTCAGTGACTAAGATGATAGAGAGGTGCCGTGTAGCTAGCGGCTAGTGGAGGTGGCGACGTTCTCCATGAATACAAACAGCGTAGCTGCTGTAAAAAAAGCCCCGGACCTCGGATGAGGTGGGAGTTAGCGACCCCTTGAGATCGCAAAGGGTGGAGATTGACGGCGATGAAGCGTAATTGCAGAGCCCGATTTCTAAGAAGCCTAGTGATCATCGTTATTGTGGAAGTTAGCTTATGGTTTTAGTCAAACAAGATAAAGCGCCCTTATTATAACAGGGAGAGCGGAGGTTCAAATCCTTCCTTCCACACTAAGAGTGTAAGAGGATCTAGGTGTGATAATACGCCACCCTATATTAAGCTGCCCCCTGAAGGGGCGTAGATCCTAGCACTTCTAATCAGTATCCTTAGCGCCTTTCAATAACTGGAGACTAACAATGATTAAGAACAGAAGTCAAATTGGAAAACAAGCTTTTAATCACAAGCATTTCAGATGGATTCCTGGAATGCTTGATTATGAGACAGGACTAAGGTTTGATGAGTATACTGATGACTGGCAAGGGGAGTGCCCTGATATTGAAGATATGTGTACGGCATATTGTCTTCTAAAGATTGTTCGAGAAGAAAAGAATGACATGTCAATTTTTACTGAACCTGTCCCTCAAGACGAATCTGATTACAGATTTCAATGGGAAGTGTCTCAGTATATGACATATGATACTATTGAAACTCTCGGATCTGGTAAAACAGAAAATGATGCAATTTTTAATTCATTTATTGCACTTTAGAAATTAAATTGAAATTTTGATAGTTAAACGGAGAGGGACTAACCGAAGAGGAGCCCTGCATCGGCAAATTTGTTGAAATTGGTGGGCGAAATTACAAGCTGAATCCGATCTGATCTTGAAGATCTGCAAATCGTGATTAGATATAGAGTATCAATAAACCCAAAATCAATGAG
>CAZUBV010000221.1:0-2083 GCA_964618875.1 uncultured Flavobacteriaceae bacterium | reverse complement strand
AAATCATTTCCTAACGGAATGATAAATACGCCAGATTTCAGCACTCTAGTTTCACCGAGACCCGGACAGCGAATGAGCAGTAGCTCACCCTTAGTGCCGTTGAGCGGTAAGTAATTGAAAAAAGGGTTTGCTTTTAATCCATAACCTTCTGCAAACACGAGCTTAGTCGCCACCACATCATCATACTTCACATAACCATCGGCAATTTCAAGCCTCTCGTAATTGAACCGTTCCGAACGGAAACAAAAGACACGCTTTAGATAATCGATATAAGCGGTTCGAAGTAATTTCGTGTCAAGCCGACCGGTCTCGAGAACCTCGGCCAGTTTGAACGGAGCTTCGATATGAGGATTGTTTCCCGGTTCGAAACGATCACTCATAAATCGGCTATACCCCCTTTGATCTCTTGCCTCAAACCAAGTATTGTGTTCTGCGACCGAATGCATAATTCTAAAGGTTCGCATTTTGATATCCAATTCTAATCCCAAAAACTGAGACAGATCTTCATAAAAAGGAATGGCATAGTCGAGTTGCTCAGCAGCATTATGAGCAAGCGTAAATCGTTTTAAAATTAGAGGGTTGTACAGCCCACCTGCGACCTCTGAGGCTTGTTGCGATTCATCGCTAAAGAGTAAGAAGCGCTTTCCGGCTCGTCGAAGATGCTCGGAAAAACAGATACCGGCGAGACCCGATCCAACAATGAAATAATCGAATCTTTCCGCCAAGAGTTGTTACTGCTGTTTAGGATTAAGATCTACTGACTCCTGCTCGCCTTTGTTTTTTGACTTAAACAAATCAAAGAACTTCGCTTTCTTCTTTGGTTTCGATTGAGAATCCGTTTCCCCGATGGAATCTTTAGACTTATTTAACATTCCAAAAAAATTAAACCCTGACTTCTTTTCACTTCTAATAATCATTGAACTGTCGAGAGGGAAGAGCTCAAAATCGGGAAAACTAAAGTTACCCTGAAGAGCGTCAACATCCTCAAGTTCATTGTCTGTCTTATAGATTTGACCTTTGAACATTCTCGATGTCAAAATCCTATCAAAAGAAAGGGGGAAATTTGAATTCATCGTATTAAAAGAAGGAGTTCCAGCTAGTAATGGTCTAGCCTCTGGATACCAGATCCAGAAAAGCTCAACAAGATAATCTTCGGAATTGAGGGTGTCAATTTCATCGATAAAGTTAACATCCAATGCAACTGGAGCAATTCCCAAGACCCTAAATCTTAATTCTGATCTTCTTTTATCGAAGTACCAAACACCTTTCAACCTGTACTCCTTTATATCTGGGGCCGAAATATCCCTTTGGTAAATATATGCTTCTGTAAGTTCGAGTCCTTGATTTAGACGTTCAAACCCTGCAGAGGTAGTGTCACGCTTTTGAATTGCTGGTAATAGATCTTTTATCTCTTTTGTTTCCTCAAAATAGGAATCGGTGTAGGCAGTTAATCGTCCCGATTTAATAGCATTTAAGAGTGTATAATACAGCGATTTCTTTCCCGTCCCAATTGTATCTGTGGGATAGTATAGTATCTGATTTTCTTTTTGAGATAGATCCAACTTTTCCCATATCAATTTTGACCACAAAATCGATTTGTCTGAGATTTCCTCATATTCGATAATTGCTATATTGTCCTCAACAGGAGGCAACCTATCCTCCGGAGTTGGAAGTTTAAAAAGTTTATTATTTCCTTGAGAATATAAGCCCCAACTGAGCAAAAAGAAAAAAAAGAAAAGCTTGTTGAAACTCATTTTTGAAATATTAATTTACAATTTCAACAATTACAGCTGAAGCAGGTTTAAGATAATAGGTGCTGTTACGAACAGGCCTTGTTTTTATATCAAAAATTTGAATTATATCACCCCTTTGGGCTCTTCTAATTGCACTTGCAGCTTTAGCATCCATTCGATCTCCTTTGATTTCAATAGTTGGTTGATCAGGAATCTTAATTTTAAACCCTGTAACCTCAATTGGTAAATCAAAATCAAAATCTATCAACTTAGCACCAACAACCGTCTTTTCTAACTCAGATCTTGACATCCTTAGATTTCCAACTTCGCCTCGGACAGTTCCACTAGGA
>CAZUBV010000220.1:0-2104 GCA_964618875.1 uncultured Flavobacteriaceae bacterium | reverse complement strand
TCATCTAATCACGCTCAATTTGAACGAGCTGCTAAGCAACCCGAAAACTCTCCGAGTGTAATTGTGGTAGATGCGTTAAAGGCATTGAAATATGTTGTTTAATGACTCACCTGCGCATCCATGGGTGTCAGTCGTAATTGCTACATATAACTCTGAATACAAATTAAGGCCGTTACTACGTTCGCTCGCTGACCAGGTTGCTCCTCTGAAGCACGATCAAATGCAGGTTTTGATAGTAGACGGAGGTTCGTCAGATAGAACGCGAGATATTGCAAAGGAATTTGGTGCAACAGTCATTGATAACCCTGAAACAAATGCAATTTCTGCAAAGTCAATAGGGTTCCGCGTTGCAGAAGCTAGGTACGTAGTTTTTCTTGACCACGATGAGCGTCTTGTTGATAGTCAAAGCCTGACTCGGAAGATATCTCTGATGCAATCAGATCCGAGTATTCGTTGCGTGTTTACTTCTGGGTACAAAGTAGATATTGCTGACTCAGCCAGCAATTCGTATGCTTCAGCATTTGGCGATCCACTTTCCTTGTATCTCTATCGTCAGACGTGTCTAGAAGGTCGCATTGAGGTAATTAGGAAAAGATTTAAAGTCCAGAGTGAAAATGACAATGCAATAGTATTAGCCGCTAATACAAATACGCGTTCGGTTCTTTTGGAAATTGCAGCCTGTGGAGGCATGGTCGACAAGCAGTTTGTTCTGGATTCACATGATCAAACGAACCGAGACGCAAACCAATTTATTCAGTTGTTTTACCTACTTGGCGGAAACGGTCAACAAGACAATTTTGCCGTGATGAAGAATGATCCAGTAATTCACGAATCTGTTGATTCCTGGAATTCCGTTTTCAAGAAAATTCGATGGCGCGTTCGTAATGCAATAAGTGATCCCTTCAAAGTAGGGGCAAGTGGAATTTCGGGAAGAGATAAATCTTTAGATAATCAGATAAGTACAAAGGTTCGCCGTATGAGATCGAACATCAAAAAAGCAATGTTTATTCCGTATTCAGTTTTGATTTTTCCAGTTCTAATTGACTCAATCTATTTAGCATTCAAAAGACGGAAGGTTGGATATCTAATGCATACGCCACTTTCTATATTTGTAATTTGGGCCTCACTCCTAACGCTTCTTCAGAGAGTCACTCCCAATCGAGTGAAACAAGTGCATTACGATGGAACTCACGTGGATACGGTTCAACGATGAAATACACAAAGACCGAGCTCTCTAAGGCCGTGCTGTTGCATCCCATACTTGCGGTACGGCATTTATGTGGGTCAGATGCAAGTGCGATTGAACTTGGAAAACTCGGTCGTTGGATAAAGAATCCTGCACCTACCATCATTGAAGCTGGCGCGTTCAACGGCGACGATACATTGCGGTTCATCACTCGTTGGCCTCAGGCAAGTATTTACGCTTTTGAACCAATTCCAGAACTTGGTGATGCACTAGATCTAAAGTTCAAACCTTATAAAAACATTCATGTAGTAAAAGAAGCCCTAGTTGGATATCCAAGTAGGCAGATTGAGATGCATTCGTTTGATGCGAATGCACAGAATCATGGGAGCTCCTCAATCTTGCCTCCGAGCGAGCACCTTGAACGCGAGCCGTCTGTACAGTTTTCCCGACGGATTCTTGTAAATGGGCTTACGGGGGATGATTGGCTCAAAACGGTGTCGCTCAACAGAATTGATTTGTTGTGGCTTGATTTACAAGGGGCAGAGCTAGAGGTTTTAACTGCATCGAAGAAAATATTAGAGATTACAGAGGTATGTCATGTGGAGGTGTCTACGCGACGTCTCTATGAGGGTGCCGCTCTCTACGGCGAGATATTTGACTTTATGGTTTCGATGGGTTTTCAGTTAAAACTAAAGAGAATTCTGGGAATTACAGGGAATGCTGTCTTCGTTAAAAGTTAATTAACCATTGAATGAAGTAACAGCAGATGTAACTCGCTCAAGTTGACTTTCGTTGAGAAGACTGAACAACGGAAGCCGCACTAAACAATCTCCTGCCTCTTCTGAAACCGGACACTGACCGGCTTTTCCTCCAAGGCTCTTTCCAACATAAGAAAGATGGAGTGGCTGATAGTGGAAT
>CAZUBV010000219.1:0-2118 GCA_964618875.1 uncultured Flavobacteriaceae bacterium | reverse complement strand
CACCGCTAAACCCAACCCCCTCAGGCCTTCTTGATTCTGTCTTTGCCCCTCCGCAACTCACTTCTAACGAGTTTTAACACTCAAATCACACACAGACACTGAATAGCACTCAGATCGCTTAGAACGAAGCTGCGAGCGATTCAGTGTCTGCGTTATAGAGATTCGTTTTCTAAGATTCTCCATTCGAATGCGGCATCCAATATATTTCCGCTATCATCGCCCCTTTTTTCAAAGATTTGATTCCGGTAGATTAAGTCTCCGTCTCCATCAAGATCATAATCTAGAAGCCAAAACCAACCTACTTTGGGAAGTTTTTCAGAAGGATACTCCTCGTATCCTCCATCCTTTTGTCTGAGCCAAATATGCGGAAATTTATCGTCTCCCCATTTGTCATAATTAAGTTTTAAATCAGGCAGTCCATCGCTGTTAATATCAGTTTCGCTTATCCAATAAGGGATGGCTTGTGGTGAAGCTGGGCCACTTGTCAACCAAGGCGAGTAGCTTTCAGTAACGTCTGTAAATGTTTCATCTCCGTTATTTATGAGAAATTGTAACCCCATACCTGTATATCTCTGACTTTTCGACATCACAATATCTACTTTGCCATCGAAGTTTAGATCTGTTTCTAGTATTGCCAACGTGTCGTATAGATAGTTCCCGTCAAAAGACTTGAATTCGGGAATACTTGTAAACTTAGAAAGATCGAATTCGCCAGATTTGTCATTCCAATAGATACGATCTTCTTTTAGAGATGTAGCATTCGATCCAATTAAAAGCTCATCGTATCCATCGTTATTCAAATCAATTAGTGCGATCTGCCAGCCCGAACAGAACTTTCCAAATGTAGCTGGAACATCATAGTCCTCTGTATTTTTTATAACCGCTCGAGTAAACCGAGCTTGACCATCGTTCACTAGCACTCTTGCTCCAGATGTTCTCCCATTTGGACCACAAGAGTCTGTCGTTGCTATGTCTATATATCCATCATTATTTATATCACCGATATCACTTCCGTGCGTATAGCCTAAGTAGTCAAAGTTTAAATTACCAATACTTCCATCTAGTAACTTGCCTTGCGAATCGCTTAGCAGAAGGAGATTAGCTTCGCCGGGAAACGGCCAGTCGTCGTATCCAGTTGAAGGAGCGAAAATATCATCCTGGCCATCATTATTGAAATCTGCAATATGAATACTAAAAGCTAAAATTCGTGCATGAGTATCTGGGAATATATTTGGATCTCCTGGCTCGAAACCACTACCAGTATTTTTTAGCCATAGAAGGGGCATTTTTTCTTCTACGAATTTATCGTTCTCAAATAGTGTGCTCGAGATAAGGATATCTTTTTTCCCGTCGTTATCAAGATCTAAGGTTTTAAAATCGTTAACCAAAACAGCCCCCCGCTTTGTGATGAATACGCCGTTAGCTCCATCATAAGCTGTTTCATTACTTTTCCATTCTTTCGGCTCGACAAGTGAAAAATCTGTTTGTTTAAAACTAAGTTCTTTTACAGGCCCTTTAAAGCTCCCCAGCTTTAGACTCGTACCTCCAACGTAATCAAAGAGAAGATTAGCGTATGTCTCGTTGCCAAGTTCTAGAGCATTGACCACAAGCTTCCCTGATTCGAATTTAGAAGAGGAATGAATAATTGGGTCAGTTGTTTCTTGTATCTGAGTGACATCAAAATCCATACCACCAAGATATTTCATCACGATATCTTTGTAGTTTTGATCTCCTAACACTAGGCTTGGGATTTTTAGCTCATCACCTTCAAAAGAGGCTACTGGCACCTGTGCTATCACAGAGCATGGGACAATCAGAGTTGCTGCTAAGAGGACTCTAAGACTTTTCATATGATTGCTCTTTCTTCTTGTTATGCTTGCTGGCCTTGTTAGTTGTAAATACTACACCTTAACTTGTTGTCCGCAACCCTATTATCAGCATACAAGCCACCGTTCCTCCAGTTGCTTTTAACGAGTTTTAACACTCAAATCACACTCAGACACTCGTCTGTACTCAAAATCTCTTAGATCGAAGCTCTAGAGCTTGGTCTGAACAACGAGGGGTGGATGTCAGTTATGTATTGTTCTTCAACTTCTCATACATGTTGCAGAAACCTCA
>CAZUBV010000218.1:0-2125 GCA_964618875.1 uncultured Flavobacteriaceae bacterium | reverse complement strand
GGTAAACATTCCCATTGGAGGCACGGGCACAACAATATATTCGAATCCAGCAGCAATAGCGTCTGCAATTTGCTGATCCGCATTTTCGTAGCTAATTGAACCTTGATGACTGCTTTTTGGTTCTAGACCAATAGCATTCAGATAGGTCTTAAAATCGCTAGGAGCCATCCCGTAAAAAGTTCCATTGTCGTATCCTGCTGCTTCGATGTACTGATAACCAGCATCGGCAACTTTTTTTAGTGTTTGCTTTGGATCAGCTTTCATTTCATTTCTAAGTGTGTAAAGAGCTAATCCTCCCACGCCATTTGCCTGGGAATCTTCTTTGGAGCTTTTTGAAGAGCAACTTGTAAGAAGTACTAGACCTAAAAGGGCTGTGATGAGTTTCATATAAAGATGGTTTAGTTAACGTGTTCAATATAGGAATTAAAGTGTCTAAACTTATGTCAGTCCTTGTTAAAACTATTCCGATTGAGGTATCTTTGAGGCCATGAGTGAAGAGCTAATTTGGATTTTAATGATTGCGGTAGGTTTTATCGCCGGTTTTATAAATACGGTTGCCGGTGGCGCTTCAATTCTAACACTTCCTGCCATGATTCTGATAGGACTTGATCCTACTGTTGCTAATGCTACAAACCGTATTGGAATTGCGATCTCTGCATTTTCGGCTGGTGCCGGATATCAAAGTAAAAAGGTAAATACGCTTCCATTTAGTCTTTATTTAGGTATTGCGTCTACTCTTGGAGCAATTATCGGGGCTAGGATAGCCGTTGATTTTGACAAAGGTGCGTTTAACCGCGTACTAGCGGTTATTATGATTGTAATCGTTGCATTAATGGTTTTTAAACCTAAGGTTGATGTTTCTACTATTTCCGAAAAAATTACTGGTAAATCTCTTTGGATAAGCCTTGTAGCATTCTTCTTTTTCGGAATTTATGGAGGTTTTATCAATGCAGGTATGGGCTTAGTAATGATGATTTGGTTAAATTATTTTAACAAAATGGATCTAATCAGAACTAACGCAACTAAAGTTCTGGTAGCCGGAATTTATACCCTAGGGGCTATAGTCGTGTTTCTTATTAACGACCTTATTGATTGGAAGATTGGACTGCTCTTAGCCTTTGGAAATATGCTTGGTGGCTGGTTTTCTTCTAGACTTTCGGTAAAGAAAGGTGAAGGCTTTATTAAAGCTACCATGATTATCATGGTACTCATTATGGCAATCAAGCTATGGTTTTTTTAGTAGCCTAAATTCCCTTCGATTTCTATACCATAACCACTGAGACCGACACGATTTGAAGGCTCTGAATTGGTTAATAGTACGATTGAGGTGAGATCTAAATCGTTTAGAATTTGTGCACCAATTCCAAAATCTTTATCGTCCATTGATGTAATTTTCTCAGTCGTAGAGGAGTTATTAGCACTTGCTGTTAAGGCTCCAAATCGGTCCAGAATGTCACGGTATTCTAATCGATGATTGATAAAGATAATAGCAGCTTTTTCGAGAGTAGCAATGGTTTCAAATATGCGCTCAAGGCCACTGTGTTCATTGTGATTTAGAAACTCAACTAGTCCGTCAGTGAGTCGCTGGGGTTGCATACGAACAGCAACTGTTTCGCCCTTGTGCCACGAACCTTTACAGAAGGCTAAATGTATTTGATCGTTTGTAGTTTGGCGGTAGGCGTGTAGGGTGAATGATCCGAAACGCGTAGTCACCTCTTTACTTAATTCTTTTTCAATCAAACGATCGTTTTGCATTCGATAGGCTACAAGCGCTTCAATACTTACCATTTTTAGCTTGAAACGTTCCTTAACCTTCAACAAATCATTAAAACGAGCCATTGTGCCGTCTTCATTCATGATCTCGACGATCACTCCGGCTTCTTTTAGCCCGGCTAACTTTGCAAAGTCAACGGCAGCCTCTGTGTGTCCTGTGCGTCTTAAAACGCCACCTTCTTTAGCAATTAGTGGAAAAATGTGACCAGGCCTCGTCAGATCATAGGGCTTAGTAGCGGGCTGGGTAAGGGCAATAATCGTTTTGGCACGATCTTCGGCAGAAATACCTGTTGTTACCCCATTACCTCTTAAATCAACCGATACGGTAAAGGCTGTTTTTAGGGGGTCGGTA
>CAZUBV010000217.1:0-2131 GCA_964618875.1 uncultured Flavobacteriaceae bacterium | reverse complement strand
GCATATAAAAATGCCAGCTTGTCAGACAAGCTGGCATTTTTATTTACAAGCTGTCAGTTTAACTGAATTGGTACAGTTTTCGTACGAGAGGGTTCAGAAAACTTTTAAAAATTCACATACTATGTCAAATCTATCGATCAAACCATTAGCTGATCGGGTTCTTGTAGAGCCCCTAGAGGCTGAGACTAAAACAGCCTCAGGTATCATCATTCCTGATACCGCAAAAGAGAAACCTCAAAAAGGTACTGTTGTGGCTGTTGGCCCTGGTACGAAAGACGAGCCACTAACCGTTAAGATTGGTGATGTAGTTCTTTACGGAAAATATTCCGGCACCGAGTTAAAACTCGAAGGAACTGAGTACCTCATGATGCGTGAAAGCGACATTTTAGCAATTATCTAAAACTAAAAACAAGAAAAAATGGCAAAAGATATCAAATTTGACATCGAAGCAAGAGACGGTTTAAAACGTGGAGTAGACGCGTTAGCAAATGCCGTTAAAGTAACCTTAGGTCCTAAAGGTAGAAACGTGATTATTTCTAAATCGTTTGGCGGACCATCAGTAACCAAAGACGGAGTAAGTGTTGCTAAAGAAGTAGAACTTACTGATCCTCTAGAAAACATGGGTGCTCAAATGGTGAAAGAAGTTGCATCTAAAACCAACGACCTAGCTGGTGATGGAACAACCACTGCAACTGTTCTCGCCCAGGCAATCGTTAAAGAAGGATTGAAAAACGTAGCTGCAGGTGCAAACCCAATGGATCTTAAGCGCGGGATCGATAAGGCTGTTGAAGCTATCGTAGAAGACCTTCAGAAACAATCAAAAACGGTTGGAGACTCTACGGATAAAATCAAACAAGTGGCAGCAATTTCGGCTAATAACGATGAGACTATCGGAGACCTTATTGCTCAAGCTTTCGAAAAAGTAGGAAAAGAAGGTGTTATCACTGTAGAAGAAGCAAAAGGTACCGATACCTATGTTGATGTAGTTGAAGGTATGCAGTTTGACAGAGGCTACCTATCTCCTTACTTTGTGACGGATTCAGAGAAGATGACTACTGAATTAGACAATCCATATATTTTGCTCTACGACAAGAAGATTTCTTCAATGAAAGATCTTCTTCCGGTTCTTGAGCCCGTTGCTCAAAGCGGAAAACCATTACTTATTATTGCAGAAGATGTTGATGGAGAAGCACTAGCTACCCTAGTAGTAAACAAACTACGTGGTTCGCTTCGAATTGCTGCTGTAAAGGCTCCAGGTTTTGGTGATCGACGCAAAGCAATGCTTGAAGATATCGCTATACTCACAGGAGGTACTGTAATTGCTGAGGAACGCGGATTCTCTTTAGATAATGCAACTATCGACATGCTAGGAACAGCCGAGAAAGTAAGTATTGATAAAGACAATACTACTATCGTCAATGGTGCTGGAGAGGCAGAGCAGATTAGCGCTCGTGTAAATCAAATCAAAGCTCAAATCGAGACTACTACCTCTGACTACGACAAAGAAAAGCTTCAGGAGCGCCTAGCAAAACTTGCTGGTGGTGTAGCTGTACTTTATGTAGGTGCTGCCTCAGAAGTTGAAATGAAAGAGAAGAAAGATCGTGTTGACGATGCACTTCACGCTACCCGTGCCGCAGTTGAAGAAGGTATCGTAGCTGGTGGAGGTGTAGCCCTTGTTCGTGCAAAATCTGTACTTGCGAAAGTTGCAACCACTAACGCTGACGAGAAAACCGGTGTTCAGATTGTAGAGCGCGCTATCGAGGCTCCGCTTAGAACAATCGTTGAAAACGCTGGCGGTGAGGGCTCTGTAGTAGTTTCTAAAGTTCTCGAAGGTAAAGATGACTTCGGATACGATGCAAAAACCGACAAGTATGTAAATATGCTTGAGGCGGGTATCATTGATCCTAAGAAAGTAACTCGTGTAGCCCTTGAAAATGCCGCATCTGTTTCAGGTATGATCTTGACTACTGAATGTGCACTTATCGACATCAAAGAAGACGCTCCAGCAGGCCCACAAATGGGAGGCGGAATGCCAGGCATGATGTAATAAGTTATGTTCCTATACTAAAAAAGGCTCCCTCGGGAGCCTTTTTCATTTTTCCTTGTTAAGGTAGCATATAAACGGTCATCG
>CAZUBV010000216.1:0-2172 GCA_964618875.1 uncultured Flavobacteriaceae bacterium | reverse complement strand
GAACTATTCAAGAATACAGATATTAACACTTACGCCGTCATCACTGTGTTAGTCGAAGAATCTGATCATATCAGACCAAATCGACTGTTGGCGCAGGAAATCGACCTCGCGGATCACTTAACTACCGAAGCATTCTTGCAAGAGGTAACGACAGTCATCGCGGATTTCAAAAATAAAGGCTCGCATCCGATTCTTCGCATTGAGCTACCTTTAGCAGAGGTGCTCCATGACTAATAAAATAACAGAATTGAATATCGAACCTCTACTTCAGGAATATCTCGAGCATTTATATAACGAATGTCCGGATTCTTTCGTTGTTGCTAAAGATGACATTGAAATGACAGTGACTGATTGGTGCTATCATTTCGGTGGGACGCCGAAAGGGAAGACTAACTATGAGTTTCTCAATGCTCAATTTGAGAAAGAAAACGCATTAAACAGCCATAGTAATGAGGATAACCGAGGTTGCAATGACTAACCTATTAAATATACCCGTCGAGCTTCAAAATTCTATTAGATTTTTGGCATGGCAGAGTATCGAAAAAAATAAAAAACAAAGGAAAGTTCCGGTGTCCAAGGAAGGGCACCCAGTACCATACAATGATACTGACTCTCTAATGAGTTATCCTGAGATACAAAAGCGTTGTGCTGAAAATTCAAGTCTCAATTGCGGCATATCATTGTTAGATGGGCTTAGTGTTCAACTCGATACTGGCATGGGGTACCTGTGGTGCCTTGATTTCGATGGTTTTCGATCTCCTAACGGCGAGCTAAGCGACCCCTTTATTAGCGAGTTCTTTAAAAAGATTCCGAGCTATGTAGAGGTATCGCCAAGTGAAACTGGTTTCAAATACTTTTTTGTTACTGAGCGAGCCCCTACAAGCAAGTTCCGCGTCAAGTTCGGGACATCACGTTTTATCGAAGATTACCCTAATATACGAAAATACCAACACAGTGAAGTAGAAGTATTCAGCCAAGGTTTTTTCTTAGCACTAACAGGGATGCCATTAGCACCACACCTTTCTACCCTCCGATTTATCGAAGATTCTAAGTTAAGCCAATTGCTGAATTTGCTTGAAAAATGGGCCATTCGATCCGGCGGCGTAGGAACCGAGACTTTAGTTACTACAACTAAAAGTGATAGCAACAGCGAAGCGCCTAAAAACACCAAAGTACTTCGAAAAGAATCACTAGAGCTAGTTTTGAGTTATATCGACAATAGCGACGAACAAATTTGGACAAATGTTTGCAACGCGTTAGCGCGTGTGTATCAAGAGAGCGGAGAATCTTATTTTCTAAAATTTAGTTCTGGGGAGTACTCTGGTAAGCCGTATTCAAATTATGATGAAGACGAGTGCATCGCACGGTACCATCGCGCTTTAAAAGAATGCGGGGGCAACCCAGAGGGATACCGCATTACCTACCTTGAGAAGCTCGCAGCGGGGCATCCAGAATGGCCTCTACCTTTACTTGAATATGAAGACAACTTGAGTTCAAGTTCAGACGTTTGGGGGCCGCCACGATTACTAACTTCTGCTGAATTCGACGGTATTATGCGCGCTTGTAACGCCAGCCAAGAGTCAACGTCAAAACCTACAGCTTCAAAATATACATTTCTGACACCCAACCAACTACAACACCTACCGACAACTAAGTGGCGCGTTAAGGGCTTATTCCCAGAGCACGGTCTTGGGTCAATCTACGGGCCCTCTGGCTCAGGTAAATCGTTCCTAGCATTGGACCTCATGGCAGCGGTTGCCTGCGGTAGTGCCTTTTATGGACATAAGACGACTCAATGCCCAGTGGTTTACGTCGCGCTTGAAGGAACAGGGGGGATAGCGAAGAGAGTCGAGGCCTATGAGATGCACCATAAGATTAAACTACCGAGCACATTTCGAATCGTTACCGACATGCTATCCCTATTCAGTTCTGAGGCTTCAATTTTTGCAGAGGCGGTGATCGAGGCAGGTTTAAACGAAGGCGTAATTGTAATAGATACCCTCGCTCAGTCGGCGCCAGGCTCGGATGAGAATTCGTCAGCACACATGGGAATAATTATCTCTAACGCACAGCTACTCCAGCGGATGACTAACAGTCTTGTAGTGCTTATTCACCATACGGGCAAGGACGCCTCTAGAGGCGCGAGGGGGCATTCTAGTTTATACGCAGCGC
>CAZUBV010000215.1:0-2179 GCA_964618875.1 uncultured Flavobacteriaceae bacterium | reverse complement strand
ATTTGCGCCTCGTTGGGGATGTAGCTCAGTTGGCTAGAGCGTTTGACTGGCAGTCCCTGAATTATATGTAAGTATCTGATTAACATATAATTGAGTACAGCTTTTTTAGTTTTTGATTGTCATAAAGAAAGCCTTTATGAAGACAAAAAAGGAGCTGAGTCCTAAAATTTACAAAACAAGTAGCGGTAAGTATCAAATCCATTTATGGTACAAAAACAAGCGTTACCGTTTCGCGAACGGGAGGGTCATTGAAGAAGAATTACTGCCCAATCTTTTAGAGGAGCCAGAACGTGAACACATGGCCCAACTTTTATGTAGTGCTTTTCAAATTGCAATAGCTAAAGGTTGGAAACCGGTAGACAAGAAAAAGGAAGCAGCAGAGAAAAAGAAACGTCTTAGTAGCATTGCTGATGTTGTGTTGGAACGTAAGCTGAAGTTCGACTACTCCCATTACTACAGACGTGATTTAATCAGAACTCATGAGCAATGGAACAAATACCTCAAAAAGCAGGGCCTCTCTAATTCGCTCATTACGGACTTGACAATAGATGTTATAGCGGAGTTTGTGTATGAGTATGCACCTTCACCAGCGAGTATGAAAAACCTCAAGCGTAACATTTCTTCATTACTTAGAGATGAGCTTGAGACTCATGGCGTTTTCCTTAACTATAAACGCATTAAACTGCCTAGGACAACCCAACAGTTACATAGGCCAATAAAGGACGTAGGAAAGCTTCTAAACGACATTAAAGCCTTCAATGACAACCTCTATCTGTGTACGTTGATGACGTATGCGTTATTATTACGACCACATCGTGAGATCCTAAGTTTAACAGTAGGTGACTTTAATAAAGATTTTTCCCTGTTGAGCTTAAACGGGGATAGGGTGAAATCAAAGAAAAACCGCATACTTCCAGTGCCGCAATTCGTGCAAAACGAGCTGATAACACGCTACGATGGTTGTGATGCTTCTGTGAATCTATTCTCTAGAAAAAGAAGAACCTACCACCGGGATTACTTTAAGAACAGATGGGCTGACTACAAGAAGCAGACAGACATGATAGAGGAGAACCAAACGATTTACAGCTTCCGACATACAGGGGCCATTAGAGTCTTTGAGAAGACGGGCTCTCTCCAAAAGCTTCAACAAGTCATGGGACACAGCGATATGAAAGTATCCCTTACTTACCTCCGTGGATTAGAAGTGAAGCAGTTGGATGTGGAGGACTTGCCAGAGTTGTAAATTCAATTACCTTTAAATTTCACAAACCAAATTATTATGAAAAAACTATTTATCACTTGCATGGCCTTTGCGTTTTGCACGGCAGCTTCGGCTCAAGACAACTTTTCCTTTTGGAAAAAAGACAGGGCATACGCTAAGAATTCATTTAGTATTAATACCGGTGGTCCTAGTCAATCGGTTGGGTTTCAATTTGACCATCAGCTTTCAAAGAAAACCACAGTTTCTGTTCACTATGGTGAATCCGTCCCAAGTGATTACAGTGTTGATATAAACGGTGTTACCTACACGGGTACTTTTGGGGATGCAAGTAGCTGGTCAGGAGTAAACATTAGTTATCGTCCTATAGAGACATTGCAGGCATTTAGAGTTGTTGCCGGTATTGGAGTTCAGTCTTTAAATGGGCGTTTTGATGACCCTGATGGAAATAGCTATCATTGGCATGACGGCGGAGTATTCACTTTCACCGGTTTCGGTTATGGATTTCGTCCTGTCAAAGGCGTTCGTCTAGGAGTTGATATTGGTCTTATTAAAGGCGGAGGGGGCGTAGTGTATACAAATGGGCTAACCATGGACGCTAACTCAAGAGCACTTGATTTTCAGATAGCAAACTCAGGTGGTTGGTACCCTAACCTTCAGTTGACCGCTGGATGGGGGTTTTAAATAACTGCTGAATAAAACTTTTACATTTTCATTTACTGGGAATAAATAAATACAAACGACTTTAGATTAAAGAGCCTCTTCTTCGGAAGGGGCTTTTTTATTGATGAAACACCGACTATGTAATCAGTCTAACCCTAAGGCTGTCGTTCATATCTCCAAGTATTGTGAGTAACTATTAATTGCTAACAAACAGGCTCTCTACTCAAGCTTCAACAAGTCATGGGACATAGTGATATGAAAGTGTCACTTACCTATTTAAGGGGATTAGAAGTGAAG
>CAZUBV010000214.1:0-2194 GCA_964618875.1 uncultured Flavobacteriaceae bacterium | reverse complement strand
CCTTACTGCCCCAAGTGGCGGTTTCGAGCTCAGCGAGTTCTTCTGATGCAATCGGAAAGGCTTCGATCGCATGATAATGACAAGACAGGTTCAACGACCTTATCTGGTCAAAAGTTAGAATGGCGTTCATGCCGGTACCCAGGCCCATTTCGAAGATTTCAATAGCAGTTGAAGAAGAATTCGCATTCAGCCAAAAGCGAAGGCCAGACTCAATGAATACGTGTTGCGCCTCTACAAGTGCACCATGTCTTGAATGATAGGTTTCACCCAGTTCGGTAAGCTCAATTGTTTTACTTCCGTCTGCTGTGCGTATCACCTTTCTATTCATGGTGTAAAAGTAACCGAAGATGTGCTATTTTTGAAACTCTTTTAGCATACACCTTATGGAAATACACAAAGTGTCTCAGAGTAAACTAGGAAATTTCAATTTTGCCAAAATTGGGTTTGGCACGCAATTCACCGATCACATGGTGATTGCCGATTACAGCGAAGGCAAATGGTCTGCTCCTAAAATTATTCCTTACGGGCCCTTTTCGATGGAACCCTCCTCTAGTGTGTTTCACTACGGTCAGGCGTTGTTTGAGGGAATGAAAGCCTATAAAGATGCATCAGGAAAAGTCTATTTATTTAGACCTGATCAAAATATAAAGCGCTTCAACCGCTCTTGCGAGCGAATGTGTATTCCACAGCTCGATGAAACCCTGTTTTTAGAAAGTTTAACTGAACTTATTAGACTCGAAAAAGATTGGATCCCTACCGAAGAAGGCAGTTCGCTCTATATAAGACCTTATGTATTTGCAACAGAACCAGCCATTAAAGCGAATCCTTCGGCCGCATATCGATTTGCAATCATTTGTAGTCCGGTTTCAGCTTATTTTTCAAGCGCAATTGCCGTGAAAATTGAGGAGCGATTTTCAAGAGCTGCTCCTGGTGGTTTTGGTTACGCGAAAGCAGCCGGTAATTATGCTGGCCAGTTTTATCCGACAGAACTAGCAAAAGCCGAAGGTTACCAACAAGTAGTTTGGACCGATGCCGCTACCCATAGTTTTATAGAAGAAGCCGGAACGATGAATATCTTTGTTCGTCTAGGTGACACACTGGTTACTAGTCCTACTTCTGACACCATACTTGACGGGGTCACCCGTAAAAGCATGATTACCTTGTGCGAAGATTTAGGAATTGTAGTCGAGCAGCGACCGATCGCTGTAACCGAACTTCTAGCTGGTTTTGAATCCGGTGCACTTAAAGAACTTTTTGGGGTTGGGACCGCAGCCGTGGTAAGTGAAATCAATAGCTTCGGATATCAGGGCATTCAATATAGTATTGATGAACCTGATGATGCATTTGCTCCACGACTTAAAAAATCACTTACCGATATTCAACTCGGAAGAGCAAATGACCCTTACGGATGGCGTTACGAAATACACTAGATGTTTAGCACAGGACAACTCATATTTGCAGGTCTTTTCTTTGTCGGATTTGTTAGCCTAACCATCCTTTCTTACAGAAAGGACAAAAGTGTGCATCAAAAACAGTTTAAAGGATCTCTTTGGGTGCTTTTCTTTTTCATTTTGTTCGTAGCTGTACTCACATTTCTTAAGTATTTGCTGCGGAAATGAATCAACTACCGCCTTACATCTGGGTTTTTCTTGGCGGAGGCTTCGGAAGCGTATTGCGGTTTCAACTCTCTGAGCGGTTCAATTCTTCAGATACCCTGTTTCAATGGGGAACCTTCAGCGCTAACATCGTAGGATGCCTATTAATTGGTTTCCTTTCTGCGCTACTCTCTAAATTTCAAAACCAATCGATGAACTTTTTGTTGATCACTGGATTTTGCGGCGGATTTACCACCTTCTCAACCTTTTCAAAAGAAGGACTCTCACTTATCCAGAAGGGCCTCTACCTTCATTATGGCTTGTACACTGCTGCAAGCGTAATTATTTGCCTTATTGCTGTACTAATTGGTACTAAACTGCTTCGATAAGAATCTTCATTTTTTACAATTGTCACATTTTGAAGGCATAGCCCTTCAAAATATCACATTTAAATTCTCTTGAATTTTAGAAGATATTAAAAGTATTCGCTAAAACAGTGAATTTTTTATTGTGATTTAAACATTTTGATACATTTACCGCAACAAAATCGTAAAAACCATGAAAAAACACTGTAAAAGATTATGTCTTAACTTATTTTT
>CAZUBV010000213.1:0-2194 GCA_964618875.1 uncultured Flavobacteriaceae bacterium | reverse complement strand
TAGCAGCCTCCTCATATCCGGTCGTGCCGTTTATTTGCCCGGCAAAATAAAGCCCAGAAACAATCTTCGTTTCTAACGTGTTTTTAAGCTGAGTGGGAGGGAAGTAATCGTATTCGATCGCGTAACCTGGCCTAAAGAATTTTACATTCTCGAATCCCGCTACACTTCTAAGTGCCTTGTACTGAACATCTTCAGGTAGAGAAGTTGAAAAGCCGTTAACGTACACCTCAACGGTACGCCAGCCTTCTGGCTCAACAAAAATTTGATGACTATCCTTATCCGCAAACCGATTGATCTTATCTTCAATAGAAGGGCAATAGCGCGGACCGATACTTTGAATATTGCCATTAAACATAGGCGATCGATCAAAGCCCTCTCGCAACAAATCATGAACCTCGGCAGAGGTATAGGTCAAATGACAATCGAGTTGTCTCTCTAAACGGAATGACTTTAAATAGGAGAAATTACCCGGAACCGGATCTCCCGGCTGAGGCACCATTTTAGAATAGTCGAGAGATCGGCTGTCTACCCGAGGCGGGGTGCCGGTCTTCATCCGTCCTGAGTCGAATCCCAGCTCAATAAGCTGCTCAGTAATGCCGGTACTGGCCTTTTCGCCAGCTCTACCACCTCCAAAATTCTTTTCGCCAATATGTATTAATCCATTTAAAAAAGTTCCATTAGTAAGAACTACAGCTTTGGCACGGATAGTTATACCCAAAGCTGTCTTAACACCCGCAATCTTATAATCTTCAATAACAAGGCCCGTGATCATCTCCTGATAAAAATCAAGAAAGGGCGTTTGTTCCAATCGAACTCGCCATGATTCGGCAAACATCATGCGATCATTCTGGGTTCTAGGGCTCCACATGGCCGGACCTTTGCTGCGGTTAAGCATTTTAAACTGAATCGCACTTTCGTCACTTACTAGTCCACTATACCCACCTAGCGCATCAATCTCACGAACAATCTGGCCCTTAGCAATTCCACCCATAGCAGGATTACAAGACATTTGACCAATAGTCTGTAAGTTCATGGTCACCAGCAGCGTGGTCATGCCCATGTTGGCGGCCGCGGCTGCTGCCTCAGCGCCAGCGTGACCGCCACCAACTACAATGATGTCATATTTTTCTGCAAACATATCTTAATGTTCCACGTGGAACCTATCTATTGCTAACTGTTCTTGTCGTCTCATTTCTAACGCTTCATTCTCGGTTTTGTCTCCAAACCCAGCAAGATGTAGCAGTCCGTGCACACACACCCTTAGCAGTTCATCTTCAGCGGTAACATTAAACGTTTCGGAATTAGCAAGTACTCGATCAATACTAACACACAAATTGGCCTCGTCTAAACCTTCAGATCTAAAGTCGTAGGTAATAATGTCCGTATAGGTGTCATGATCCAGATGTTGAACGTTGAGTTTCCACAACTCTTCATCTGACATAAACACATAAACCACCTCCAAAGACAAATCAAGGCCTTCCATTTCATGAATAAGCCAATTTTGCATCCGGACAGCATCTATCCATTTCGGCGGATTTTCAAAAACTACAGAAGCATTCACAGGGCAAAGATATCAATAGATTTTAGGTGAATGGCTACCTTTGCCATCAAATACGCAGCTATGACCGCTAGACTCAGATTCGCACCATCACCAACAGGTCCATTACACATTGGTGGAGTACGAACCGCTTTATACAATTATCTATTAGCCAAAAGACTCGGAGGCACATTTATTCTTCGTGTCGAAGACACCGACAGAAGCCGTTATGTTGAAGGCGCAGAGAACTACATACTGGAGTCACTAAAGTGGTTGGGTATCGAAACCGATGAAAACCCGATCAAACAAGGCGCTTTTGGCCCATATAGACAAAGCGAACGGAAAGAATTATATAAAGAATATGCAGAGCTTCTCATAAAAAACAATTGGGCGTACTACAGCTTTGATACGGCAGAAGAACTCGAAAGAAAGAGAAAAGAAGCCGAAGCAACAGGGGAGCGCTTTTTGTACGGTCCTCTAAATCGAAGCGAGCTTGATAATAGTCTTTCATTAGATGCTGCCGCGCTCGGAAAAAGATTGGCATCCGAAAATGGATATGTCATCCGATTCAAAACTCCAAAAGACGAAGTTCTACGGTTTAACGATACCATAAGGGGCGAGATACAAATAGACACCAATACCCTAGACGATAAGGTT
>CAZUBV010000212.1:0-2216 GCA_964618875.1 uncultured Flavobacteriaceae bacterium | reverse complement strand
ACCCTGCGACCGAACGTATGTTTCAAATCATTCACCCGCACTTGTGATATTAAAGCCTCCTTTATTAACCTGCGCCAGGCCTTGGTGTTGATACGATCGACCGGCTGACCCCTCGAGCGGAAAAATACATACTCCGGGTAGCTGCCGCGCTGCGACTTTGTCAAGTAAAGCGCTTTGCGATGCTGCGCTTGCGATAAGTGGCTATCAACCCACGCCGACCATCCAGGTGGAGTTAGCTCGCCGTGGGTTGAATTGTGAGAATATTAGTTCTGTGGTGCGCCGACGGGCTCGGCGACGATTGCTGAAAAAAGAGGTAAGGCCTTTTCTCGTATACTCAATTTTTCACATGTTTATCAAGAAACTTAATTACACGCAAAAATAACTCCTCTCGATTGCCCTCGTCGTAAAACCCATGCCCCTCGCCTTTTTTAGATAGCCATTCGTAAGGGTAGTTAATATCGCTAAGCGCATCGCGAAGTGCTTCAGCGTGTTCGAATGCAGCTCGCGGGTCGTCTTCTCCATGAACAATAAATATGGGCGTGTTGAGTTTATCTAGATTCTGCAGCGGAGATTGTGCAACTCTCTCTTCTGGGGTTTCTGGCAGTGTTTTATCGAGGTAGGCCCCTCCCCAACGAGTCGTTTCTATATCCCCTGTCGAATAGAGCATGTCAAGGTCATACACACCGACATAACCAATGGCGGCCTTAAACAGCTCCGGCTCGATCAAAGGAGCTTGCAGAGCGGAATAACCGCCGAAACTCGCGCCAAAAATGCCAACTTTTTGGGGGTCAGCAAGACCTTCAGCTATTGCCCACTGTGTCGCATCAATAATGTCATACTGTATCCGCCTACCCCATTCACCGTATCCAGCCTCCATAAAGTCGGTACCGTATCCAGTTGAGCCTCTGAAGTTAACTTGCAATACTGCGTAACCGTGTGCTGCGAGGAACTGAATAGTGGGGTCATAAGCCCAGTAGTCTCGGGCATGTGGACCACCATGAGGCATTACGATCAAGGGATGCCGTTCTTCTTTTCCTTCCGGTAACGTAATGTAGCCATGCAAAGTAAAACCGTCTCTGGATTTAACCGTAAAGGCCTCCATCGGTGAAAGAATATCGTCATCGATGAGGGGAAACGCGTCGAAGAGAAACTCTACAGCACCCTTTTTCTTGTCGAATAAATAGTATTCAGGTGTTTTTGTAGGTGATGAAACTACAAAAACGGCTCTACGGTTGTCGTCTGATATGGAGGTGACTGTCACGTTTGAGCCCGGAAAACTGGCCAAGAGTGCCCGCACTATATTGCTGAGCTCGTGTTCATCGTCAAGCGAGGTGAATTCGGAATAATTTCTATCGACTGAAACACCAAAAACATTTTGAGCGGAGTCAACGGCAACACCACTTATATCGACATCACCCGCATGAAAAACACGCTCGTACTCTCGTGTCTTCAACCCATAACGGTAAAGGCCTGAGATCGTTCTATCGCCCTCAGTGGAACCCAAAATGTAAACGCTGTCGTTATCTTCTGCGAACGCGACGGGTAAAGCATCGTTGTCAAATGGAGACTCAAACTCTTGCCATTCAAGCTGTCCCTTCACCTTAAGTGAAATAACTTGATTAGCTTCGTCATCTGCGCCCACGGCAAATCGCGGCTCGTGGTCACGATCCAGAAAAAAACTGGCCCCCCTAAGGTTCGACCGCACAATCCTTCGGGTAGTGCCGCTGTAAATATTGACCTTCACCACCTCGGTTAACTTGTCCATACCCGCGCGACCCCATGGATTCACTTGAACGAGTATGTTCTTGTCATCGATCGCTCCGAGCATTATACCTGAGGCATATCGAGGCTCTTCCGCCTGATACCCAAAAATATTCTTACCGCGTTTGCCATCCATGTTGATTGCAAACAATTCACCAGTCGGATGAGGTACGTCTGCCGAGCCTATTCGACGGGCGATCGAAATCACTAAGCGCTCATCGTTGGCCCATTCAAAATTTCCTGGCACCCGTTCACGCGTGAATTCGATTACCGAAATCGGTTTCTTCGTATCAACTTCGAGTACCGCAATAGATGGTGTAGAAGCGGCATCTACGTAAAGTGCTAAGTGTTTTCCGTCGGGAGAAAGCCGCGCCATGCCGTAGCTTGGATGCTTTGCAAATGCTGACGCTAGCTCAGCATGCACCGATGCACTTGCTCCACTCCAAGCTACAATG
>CAZUBV010000211.1:0-2258 GCA_964618875.1 uncultured Flavobacteriaceae bacterium | reverse complement strand
CTAATCGCGCTTTGGAAAGTGCCAAACAAGATCGATTATTTTGAAGAAAGTACAGCATAGCTGGGCCAGGTCTAAGTGAAGGAGTTAGGCATGTGGTCCGCCCAGAGAAAACAGATAAAAGGGTAACCCTATAGAAAGGGTAAGTGTGTAAAAAGAAGCGTTAATGATCACGCGCTGCCTCACGGTAGCACCTCATTATGCCAAGCGATACCAGTGTTATTAAATTTGGGGGATATAAACCTCGGGAGAAAGGCAAACGCTGTCGTGTAGATGGTTGCACTCCATAACGTTTGTGTGCCTCTAGCTGGCGAGCGTTACGTTTTTCTTGAACGAGTGCCTTGCTGTTTTTCTGCGATCCATGGGGGTGAGGCTAGCTTTGCTCCGCAACCGGCTAATGCTGTATTCTCGTCGGCACGCTGCGGCAATTGCTTAAGGGGAAAGCTCAATGCCAGAAAAAAATGATCAGCACAAGCACACCACTGACAATGTGGTAGCGGAACTGTCACGATCGGAATCTTACGCGGCATACATGGGCAGCCCCGAGCCATCTTTCAAGCACACGACATATTTTCCAGCCTACGATGCGCTTTTGTCGAAATTTCGCGGCAAGCCAATCACTTTTGTTGAAATTGGTGTACTCAATGGCGGTTCTTTATTCATGTGGCGAAATTTTTTTGGGCCCGCCGCCCGAATTATCGGCGTCGATCTTAATCCTGGTGCCAAACAGTGGGAGCAACATGGATTTGAAATCTATATAGGCTCCCAGCAAGATCCAGTTTTTTGGCAAGAATTTTGCGAAAGCGTCGGTCAAGTTAATGTCGTCCTTGATGATGGAGGGCATACCTATTTGCAGCAAATAATTACTGCTGAATGTTTACTCGATAATATCGTCGATGGTGGCATGCTAATTATTGAAGATACCCATACTTCTTATATGCCTGACTTTGGTAATAACAGTATCAACTTCTTGAAATACGTTTTTCAGTGGGTACATAAAATCAATTCGCGGTTTGGAGAATTCAAACCTACGCAAGAAGATCGCAGAGTCTTTTCTTTAGAAATCTTCGAATCAATAGTGGCATTTAAAGTAGATAGACCCAAATCAAATATCGTATCTGAGCCAACGTGGAACAAGCCCCCCAATGACGGCGACGAAGCGCAGGATTTCAGAAAGGCCGATAAAGAATCACTAGCTCGCAACAAAACGCTAATCGACCAAATTCTTAGTGACGCGTTCAGCATTCATAAGGCGCCCAACCGAGATCCTTCTTAGCTATAGGTCATGGCAACCACCATTGATCAAAGGTGCTTCAAATAACAAAGACGCCCTGCACAACGAAGTTGCTCTGAATACAATGTCTCTTTTTGTTCAGCCAAGCCCGTGACGAAACAACACGGTTCCTTCACACTACCACACTACCCCAACGCAGATAGGGACGAGTTGACCGCATGTCACTGTTAATAAACACCCCAAAACCGATACTCGTCACGGGCGCGGCAGGCTTCATCGGCGCGAACGTAAGCCGCGCGTTACTCGGCAAAGGCTGTGAAGTCATTGGCATTGATAATCTCAATGACTACTACGAACCGGCACTTAAAGAGCATCGTTTACAAGGTTTGCGTGGCGAGTCTCGCTTTTCTTTTAGGCCCATTGATATTGCCGATGCGGCCGCGGTTAATGCATTGTTCGACGAGTATCAATTTGACATCGTAATTCATCTGGCCGCGCAGGCTGGTGTTCGCTATTCAATAGAAAACCCCAACGCCTACGTTGCGAGTAACTTGCTCGGCTTTCAGAATATTCTCGAAAATTGCCGTCGATATAAGCCGCAGCATTTAGTGTTTGCCTCGTCGAGCTCGGTCTATGGCAACAGCAATGCTGTCGAATTCCGCGAGAGCGATCGGACCGATGATCCGGTGAGTTTGTATGCGGCCACAAAGAAATCTAATGAGGTCGTTGGGCATAGTTATGCCAAGCTCTACGACATCCCAATGACGGGGCTGCGCTTCTTCACGGTTTATGGCCCAGCGGGCCGACCCGATATGGCCTATTTCTCGTTCACTAAGGCTATTCTGGCTGGGGATCCGATTAAAGTTTTTAACCACGGTAACTTAGAACGTGATTTTACCTACATCGACGATATCGTAGAGGGGGTGATCGGTATCACAGACCTGCCGCCGACCGAGTTGGACATACCCCACCGCATCTTGAACTTGGGCAACAACACACCCGAAAAACTCGGTTATTTTATTGAGAC
>CAZUBV010000210.1:0-2261 GCA_964618875.1 uncultured Flavobacteriaceae bacterium | reverse complement strand
CCACAGACTTCCAGTCAAAACTATCGACTTCATCAGGGTTAATATTTGGATCGTCATTATGTCGAGCAATCAGGACATGGTCTAATTCATGTTCGGTAAGCTCGTTGTCCAATTCTGCTTTGTAGATAAAACTGAAAATACGCTTCACATCACATGTGAAACCCATTTCTTCCATTAATCTACGGGTGGCGGCTTCTTCAACGGTCTCCCCATCTCTTGGATGTGAACAACAGGTATTTGTCCATAACCCTCCACTATGGTATTTGTGGAGTGCTCGGCGCTGAAGTAAAATTTCATTTTGATCGTTCATGGCGAAAACAGAGAATGCACGGTGTAGTTTCGCCTTACGGTGAGCTTCCATTTTCTCCATCAGTCCTAGAGCATTGTCGTGCTCGTCGACCAGGATAACTTGTTCAAGCATTTGTGTTAGATTAAATCCAGTTAATAGTGTGTCTCAAGTAGCTACTTAAGAATAACCCATACTTTCGTTTATTACTGATACGTACGCGTTCATTTAATATAAGATCGCAGTGCGTTTTTCTGATCTTCTTGAAGAGACTGTAGTAATAGACATAGGCTATATAAACCCCGAACCGAGCTCCTTTTGGAAGTTTTTTGATCCCTTCGTAGCCGGCCATAAAATCGATATGAATATCAGCTTCGATACTCGCTTTAACTTCTTCGTCGAAATTATCAAGGTCAACTCCGGGGAAATATGTTCTACCAAGACTTTGATAATCAGCATGTAGGTCTCTGAGGAAATTGATTTTTTGAAAAGCCGAGCCTAATTGCATGGCAGGTTCCTTAAGTGCTAGGTAGCGCTCTTGATTGCCATCTACAAAGACCTTGAGGCACATTAATCCCACGACTTCTGCACTACCTAAGATATATGCTTTGTACCCCGCCTCATCGTACTCATGCTTGTATAAATCCATTTCCATGGACTTTAAGAATGTCTCGATCAAATCGTAGTCAATTTCGTACGCATGTACAACTTGCTGGAAGCTGTTGAGAATAGGGTTTAGGCTAATCTTGTCCTCAAGCGCTTGGTACGTGTCTTTCCAGAATCGCTCTAAAAGATCTTTTTGTGGATATCCTTCAAAAGAATCAACGATTTCGTCAGCAAAGCGAACGAAACCATAAATAGCGTAAATAGGATCGTGGTACTTACGGTCTAATCCTAATATACCCAATGAAAATGAAGTGCTGTAGGATTTGGTAACCATCCTACTAGAGCGAATGCTAATGCTATCAAATAAGGCCTTCATTACTTCAATTTAAATTCTTTTGCAATCTCTTTACTTACGACCTCACCACTAATTAATGTTGGAGGCACACCAGGACCAGGTGTGGTTAGCTGACCTGTGAAATATAGATTGCTAATCTTTTTACTCTTCAATCGTGGTTTTAAAATTGCCGTTTGGTCCAAGGTATTGGCTAAACCGTAAGCATTTCCTTTGAAGCTATTGTATTCAGATTTAAAATCTGCATACGCAAAACTTCTCTTCACCACTACTCTATTTCTAATGCTAGAACCGGTAAATTGTTCAAGGCGGTCCATCATAATGTTGTAGTACTTTTCACGTACTTCCTCTGTATCACCCGCCAGCCCGGGAGCCGTGGGCATCAATAAGAACATATTTTCACATCCTTCAGGCGCGATACTCTTATCCGTTTTAGAAGGTGCACTAGCATAAAACAAAGGCTTCGTTGGCCATTGTGGCTGTGTATATAACTCTGCCGCATGCTGGTCTAATTCATGATCGAAGAAGAGGTTGTGGTGTTGAACATTTGGCACTTCTCCTTCGATACCAAGGTAAAACAATAAAGAAGACGGGGCCATTTTTCGTTTGTCCCAATATTTTTCCGAATACTCTCGGCGTCCTTCATCGGATACCTCTTGGTCGATGTGGTGATAATCCGCGCCGGCTACCACGATATCTGCACTAAACCCACCAGTTTTGGTGAGTACGCCGACAATCTTATTTCCAGAGTATTTGAAACCTTTGACTTCTGCCTTGGTTCTGAACTTCACTCCCTGCTCTTTCGCGACTTTAACCATGGCCTCGATAATTTTATGCATACCGCCTTGTGGATACCAAGTACCCATGGACATATCTGCATAATTCATTAGGCTGTATAAGGCTGGTGTATTCTGAGGCAGTGCTCCTAGAAAGAGTACTGGAAACTCCATGATTGCCTTAAGCTTTGGATGTGTACTGACTTCTGCCACATGCTTACGCATGTCTTTAAGTAAATCT
>CAZUBV010000209.1:0-2265 GCA_964618875.1 uncultured Flavobacteriaceae bacterium | reverse complement strand
GGTAGTCATTTGTTGGCGCTTAATGACTCAGAGGCTTATGGTATTGATACCTCTATTGGTAGCCTAGAAGTCGCCCGACTTCGGGGTGCTTTGAGTGTTCAGCAATCTTCTTGGCAAAGCTATGAGCCTGTTGTGAAATTTGATTCAATTATAGCTCTTATGAATGGACTTGGGCTGGCGGGATCACTAGAGAAGCTACCTCATTTCTTAACACGTCTGAGTACTTGGTTAACGGATACAGGGTCAATTATCGCTGATTCGAGTGATATTAGCTATCTTTTCGAAGAAGAGGAAGATGGAGGAGTTTGGATGCCTGCCACAGCCTATTATGGCGACTTAACTTATGAAATTACCTTTAAAGGTGCCTCTGATCGTTTTGACTGGCTATTTGTCTCCTTTGAGCAATTACGTGTGTGTTGTACAAATTTAGGGCTGCGTTGCGAGAAAATTTTTGAAGGAGAGAATCAGCACTATCTGGCGCGTATTAGCCGTTAAGGCACCCCTAGATATTTGTGTGTTTGAAGGGTGATTTTCCAACGTGGATGCTCTTTTACAAAGGCTGTAATTAGCGGCATTACCTGTTCTCGCTTACTCCATTCTGGTTGTAATAGTAACACACAGTCGTTAGAAACTTTTTCTGCTTGTTCAATTGCAAAATCAAAATCGTGTTTGTTGTACACGATTACCTTTAATTCTTGGGCCAATATGTAGGACTGTTCTAATGGGGCTTTGAATTTTTTTGGAGAGAGGCAAAACCAATCCCAAGTACCACTAACTGGATGAGCGCCAGAGGTTTCGATATGGGTTCGAAAACCTGCCACTCGTAGTTTTTCGGTTAACTCTTTTAAATTGTGCATTAAAGGCTCTCCGCCGGTAATCACTACGATTGGGCACTGCGTCGGTACCCCTGCTACCAATGTGTCGATCGACTCAAGGGGATGAGCATTAATTGGCCAGCTTTCTTTTACGTCGCACCAATGACATCCAACATCGCATCCGCCCAAACGAATAAAATAGGCGGCACTACCTTGATAGACGCCTTCACCTTGAATCGTGTAAAACGATTCCATGACTGGTAGACTTTGCGTAGCGGTGTTTTTCATGGTTGCAAAGATAAGTCCGCTTCAGGATATAAGAGATAATCCTTACGAATTGCTTTGAATTGTTCGATTCCTGCTGACCAAGTTTTCCTTATTTCACTTTCGCTCTTTCCGGAACGAATAAGTTGCTCGAGCTGAGACTGACCACTGTGAAGTCGGAACGAATCTGATAGAAAAAATTCTGAGCTGTGGTGCGTGTAGGCTTTTATAATCCACTTAAGGCATACATGGTCGGGTAAGGCAACTCCACTCAGGTCTTCGCCATAACATATAGTTCCCAACTGCTTGGGGTTTTTGGCGCCTTCTACAGATTCAGGAGTATAGCGATGCGGAAAAACTGCGGGGTCTAGGTCTTTAGAACCAAACTGTTGAAATGGAAGTGTCGTTCCTCTTCCGGCATTTATTACCGTTCCCTCAAATAATCCTAATGATGGGTATAGTCCGATTGCTTGCCTATTCGGAAGGTTTGGTGATGGTTTTATAGGTAAGTCATAGCGAAAATCTCTTGCGTAGTTTCGCATTGGTATAACGGTTAATTGAGGTTTTTTAGTTGTTTTTAACCAGTTTTCTCCTTGAAGCATTAACGCGTATTCTCCTATCGTCATTCCGTAAACGAGCGGAATTGACTGAAGACCTAAAAAGCTTTTATTCTCTTCCTCCATTACAGGACCATCAATAATAGCCCCATTTGGATTCGGCCGATCAAGCACTAGTATAGGTATATCCATTTCTGCTGCGGCTTCCATTACATATTGAAGTGTAGCTATATAGGTGTAAAAGCGTACTCCCACATCTTGAATATCGAAAACTAGGAGGTCTACTTCTTTGAGGTCGTCTACAGTTGGTTTGCGGTGTGATCCGTAAAGGGATATAATCGGCAAGCCTGTTTTGGTATCTATTTGTGAAGCGACCTTCTCTCCGGCATCTGCCGCAATTCGAAATCCGTGTTCCGGACTAAATATTTTGACGACAGTTATTCCGCTTTTAATTAGGCTATCGACTAAATGAGTGTGCTGTCCGGCTGTTTTCTTACGTATAACAGAGGTTGCATTGGCAATAATTCCAATCTTTTTTCCTTTTAGTTGAGGCAGGTAAAGAGCGGTATTTTCTGATCCGGTTTTTAAAGTAGTCTCAAAGGTGCTTTGAGCCCACACGGCACAACAAC
>CAZUBV010000208.1:0-2298 GCA_964618875.1 uncultured Flavobacteriaceae bacterium | reverse complement strand
AAATGTGTATAATTATGAGTGGTACGCGGTTATTGTACTCATCATATTTGCAATTTTCTTTCTCCCATTTTATCTAAAATCGGGAGTTTACACCATGCCAGAGTTCTTGGAGCGTCGTTTTGACCGACGCTCGCGATACTATTTTTCATTTATCACCGTAATCGGAAATGTAATGGTAGATACCGCAGCAGCGCTGTATGTAGGGTCGATTGTACTGAAACTCCTATTTCCGGCCTATAGCTCTACTACGATCATCATATTATTGGCAATTGCGGCTGCAGCATACACGATCCCTGGGGGTCTAAATTCAGTTATTCAAACGGAGGTGATTCAGGCAGTACTATTAATCATAGGCTCCTGTTTAATTACCTATTTCGCCTTCGATCAGCTAGGTGGCGGATGGTCAACCATGATGTCCTCTCTTGACCAGATGCTAGCTGATGGCAGTGTGAATTTTGGAGATCGAGCCGCCACTGGAGCTTATATCCCCCAAACCGCAGAACAGGTATTTAGTGTTGTTAGGCCTTCGAATGATGAGTTTATGCCATGGTGGGGACTTATCTCAGGAGTGGCACTGCTCGGATTCTATTTTTGGGCCAACAATCAGTTCATGGTTCAACGTGTTCTAGGGGCTAAGGATCTTCATCACGGTAGAATGGGAGCGTTGTTTGCGGGTCTTTTAAAGCTTCCTGTGATTTTCATTATGATTGTTCCTGGGGTGTTAGCATTATTGTTATTCAATACCCTGGATATTAGCGGACTAAATTATCCACTGGCTAATGGAGAGATGTGCGCTTCACTTACGGATTGTCCTAACCTTACTTATCCTGTTTTATTATTTCAGTTGCTTCCTAATGGCGTTCTTGGGCTTGTGGTGGCTGGTTTATTAGCTGCAATGATGTCTTCTGTGTCTGCCACGTTTAATTCAGCTTCAACCCTAGTTACCATGGATTTTGTGAAACAATTAAAGCCTGAATTAAGCGGTAAACAGCTCGTTCGTGTAGGTCAAATCACCACCTTAGTTTTGGTGGTACTTGCCTCTGCTTGGGTGCCATTTATAGAGCGAGTTAGTGATTCTCTTTGGGGGTACTTACAGCTTGTAATTGCCTTTACTTCTCCACCTGTTGTGGCTACTTTTATTTTAGGGTTGTTTTGGAAACGTTCAACTTCTCAAGGAGCATTCGTTAGCCTTTTGGTAGGTGGAGGTTTTGCAATTTTCATGATTTTGTCCGCATCTTTTCAGTGGTCTCCCTACATCAATGAGTTGCATTTCTTGGCTAAAGCCAATCTACTATTCCTAATTGCGGTTGTTGTGAATGTTGTTGTAAGTCTACTCTCTGGAGAACCCGATGCTCAAAAGGTATTGGAGTATACCTACAAACGTTCTTTCTTTAACGAAGAAACCCTTCAACTGAAAGCACTCCCATGGTATAAGAACTACCGCACCTTATCGATTATTTTACTAGTTATCACGGCGTTATTTGTCGGAATGTTCTGGTAAAATGACCCTGACTTACTAATGGTAGCGGCGAACGAATCGTGTATCTTTGGATGATCTTTTAGGAAGTACCATATGAGAAATTCTAGGCAGCGAAGAGAATCGCTAGTATACCACGCTAAACCGCAACCCGGAAAGATCAAGATCGTTCCAACTAAGCCGTATCAAACCCAGAGAGACCTTGCTATCGCTTATTCTCCTGGGGTTGCAGAACCTTGTTTGGAAATTGCAGAAACACCTACGGATGTTTACAAATACACCGCAAAAGGAAACTTAGTTGCAGTTATTTCAAATGGGACTGCTGTTTTGGGTCTAGGAGATATTGGTCCCTTAGCTTCAAAGCCTGTGATGGAAGGTAAGTGTGTGCTGTTTAAAATATTCGCAGATATTGATGGTATTGATATTGAAATTGACACCAAAGATGTAGATGCTTTTGTTGAAACGGTTAAGCGAATAGCTCCAACTTTTGGGGGTATTAACCTCGAAGATATTAAAGCCCCCGAAGCCTTTGAAATTGAACGAAGGCTAAAAGAAGAGTTAGATATACCTGTAATGCATGACGATCAGCACGGTACGGCGATTATTTCAGCCGCTGCCTTGCTAAACGCCGTCGAGCTTGCAGGAAAATCAATGAATGAGGTAAAGATAGTTGTTAGTGGAGCAGGGGCTGCCGCGGTATCTTGTACTAAACTTTATAAAGCGTTTGGAGCGCTTGCAGAGAACATCGTAATGCTCGATAGCAAAGGAGTTATCCGTCGTGACCGTGATAGCCTCGATAAGTCAAAACTTGAATTTGCGAC
>CAZUBV010000207.1:0-2311 GCA_964618875.1 uncultured Flavobacteriaceae bacterium | reverse complement strand
CCCAAGGTCAAGCCGTGGGCACCTCAACACACTGGATTTTGGCGGCCATCATACCCGCCCTAGTGCCGCTGCTCTTCTCGTCGATCGGAGCGCCCGTCGTGTTCGGAATTTTCACCTTCATGATGCTACTGCAACTAGTGTGGGTGCTCTTTGTGATGCCCGAAACCAAAGGCGTTTCGCTCGAGACACTAAGCGCCTCGCTTAGTGAATAGTATTCTTATCGGTCCCCATTTTCGCGAATAATTTTTTGCAGATACTGCGTATTGTACCCGGTTTTTTTGGCGATCTCAGCTGTTGAGAGTCCTTTGGATTTAAGCCTTCTTATAGCTTGCTTTCTTGTTTCTCTAATAAATTGCGCGGCCGTAAGCGGCTTCAACAAGCTGTTCAAGCCATTGTAGCTAAGTCTGAATTCATTCATTAGATCGGCTACCGTAACCTTGCTTAGATGAGTGGCAATATACCTTTCGATCTGGCTCTTACTTTTAATTTTGCTCCGGTTTCTCTCCTTCCGAATTATAAAACTTATCAGAAGGAATGCGATAACGAGATAAATGAAGTCTCTGAACTTCCAGGCCAGTTGAAAAAGCTCGCTCATGGTTAGCCTTTTTGAACTCGTATTGTACTTTAAAAAATTAGTTGAACTGACCTTGTACAAGCCATTTACAGATCCGACATGTAGAGTGTCGTTGAATATTTCCAAGGCCTTTTTATTGAACTCTTCAGTTATAACTAATTGCAAATTCCTTGACTTCAAGTCAAATCGGTATAGGCCAAGATCATTTGTAAGTGCAAGGGTTGAGTCGTTTAATGCACGTATAGTCTTGAAGGCCTCTTCGGAGAGCAACTCTACTTTGTCTTTGTTGGAGTAGGTCACTCTATACAAGCCATCTTCTGCTGCCAAATAAATACTAGGGCTAATATAGCCCTCACCAAAAATATTAACCGCCCCGTCGTTTATAGGCGCTTTGTGTTCATAGACTGCTAAATCCTTAAAAATCATGGATCTAGGGAAATTATAGCCTCTTATTCGACCATTGATTGCATACCACAAAAGCGGCTCTGCCGATTGCATTGGATCATTTTGAACAATAAGAACAGGGTCAACGCCTTGAGTGTTTCGCTCAATCAGTTGCACTGTTTGATATTCGTAGTCGAACGTATAAACCCCGTGTGAGGTGGCAATAAGATAACGTTGATCATTGATTAATTGAATGTCTCGAATAAATCCGTAACGCTCGTCACCCACCGCGAATTCGGGGCGCAGTTCTTCGTTGAGGAGCATCAGATTAGCAATATTTTCGCCGTCCTCATAAACCGCAAGACCATCAAAACAGATAAACGTCTTTCCGTTGAAATCACGTGTATACCCGTTAGCGTATCCGGGTTCCTCTTTTAGAACTGAAGCAAAAGAGTCAAAAGAAAAAGCTCCTTGATAGGTCGAAATTATCGTGGGCGACATGCTTCTTACAGAAACCCCGTTCAAGTATTTAGAATACGGAAGAGCCTCAAACAAAAACAGTTTTCCGCTGGCAACCACATAAATAATCTTCTGGGTTGAGGCCACCGAAACGTCGAACTGATAGTCTTTTGGCAATTGGTCCAAAATGAAGTGGTCAGACCTAACAAAGGAGACTAGCGATTTATCGAGTTTGCTAAAACCACCACTGCGTTGATTTCGTTCAATGAACCCTTTTACTCGTTCCTCGACCAAAACGAGGTCAACTCCGTTTAATTGGTAAACCCCATTTTGGCTCCCAACAAAAACCTTGTTTTCAACCTTAATCGTGTTAGAAAAGACAACACCCTCATCTATATACTTAATCAGTCTAACAGATTGCGAAAGCACTGCAGAGCTGATCAACATTAATAGTAGGGTATATAATTTTTTCAATATTGAAATTTTCTGCTAATTAAAAATTTTATCTCTTCAAAAAACCTAAGTCTTATCAAAATGGCTAAATATTTTTAAAAAATGAAAGCTTTTCTAAAGAAAATACGTTCTTCTGCAATTGAACTGATTGAAGTGTCTTCTGCGCTTTCTAAAGAGCAGATATCGACGCTCATAATCTCTGAGTTCGAAATGTCCCCCCTGTTCTCAGACGAAATCAATGTCGCAGAAGATATTGGTTTCGGCAATACCGCTCAGTGCCTGGTTCTCTGTCCGCGACTAATCATAATGAATCCGTTTAGTATTATTGTTACCCGGCTAGATTGCCCTTTGGAAGTACTTAATGCCTTCGAGCGTATTGTGTTCTATGTGACCAATCCCCACTTTTCGTCTTCACTAGATGCTCTTCAAGACCACCTAAGA
>CAZUBV010000206.1:0-2315 GCA_964618875.1 uncultured Flavobacteriaceae bacterium | reverse complement strand
ACCAGTATGACTGCATTCGCCAATGGCATAGAGTCCTTTGAGCGAACTTTGAGCATCGAGATTCACGTCGATTCCGCCACAAAAATAGTGGGCTGCCGGGCGAACCGGAATACGATCTTTATCGATAGCAATCCCCACCTTTTTACACGCCTGAGCAATAGTCGGAAAAGCCTCCAATACTTGTTGCGAATCAATATGAATGAGACTTATGAAAACATGCGCTACAGCGCTCTTTTGAATTTCAAGCTCTATGGCTCGAGCTACAATATCTCTCGAGGCTAGTTCTCCTCTTTCATCATAAGAAAACATAAATCGCTCGCCTTTCTCATTGAGTAGATGCGCCCCAAAGCCCCTAACCGCTTCAGAAATTAAGAACGGTGATCCATCAATTTTCAGCGCTAAGGCAGTGGGATGAAACTGTACATAATGCAAATTTTTTATCTGCACTTTTGCGCGATAAGCCGCTGCAATTCCGTCGCCTGTCGCCGCTTCTGGATTAGTAGTGTAGTCGTATACCTGTCCCGCTCCTCCGGTAGAGAGTACGGTTACCTGAGCGCTAATTTTTAATACACTTAGACTTTCCATTGAAATTACATAGGCTCCATAGCATCGGCCTTTCGCATGGCCCTTATGGTGGTGATCCGTTATTAGATCGACCAAAGTGTGATTTTCTAGCAGGGTTATATTCGGTAGCGATTTGAGCCGCTGAACTAGTGCGCGCTGAATCTCGTAGCCGGAACGATCTTTGTGATGAACGATTCGATGCGCGGTGTGTCCGCCTTCTTTTCCGAGTTCGAGAACAGCATCATTTGTAGAAACTCGATCAAATTCGGCTCCCCACTTAATCAGTTGGGTGAGTCGCCCAGGACCTTCGCTTACTACCTTTTCTACTACATGAAGATTGCATGCCCCATCACCCGCACAAAGGGTATCTGCAACGTGTCTATCGAAAGAATCTTTGCTGAGGTCTTGTACTACGGCAATACCTCCTTGGGCGTATTTTGTATTGGTTTCAAAAACCTCACGCTTTGAAATAACAGTGATTTGAGCCTCGGGGGCTCTTTCTGCCATTTCGATGGCATACGAAAGGCCTGCAATCCCAGAACCTACAACAAGTACATCTGTGTACATAGTTTAAAGCGCTAACATGCGTTCAATAGGGGCCAATGCCTGTTGCATAAGTGCCTGATCCAGTATAATTTCTGGTTGCTCGTGCTTTAGGCACAAGTATAATTTTTCAAGGGTATTGAGTTTCATAAAGGCACACTCACTGCAAGCGCAAGTCTCGTCTTCGACAGGAGCCGGAATAAAGGTCTTATGCGGAGCAACCTTCTCCATTTCATGTAAAATTCCCGCCTCGGTTCCAACAATAAAGGTGTCTGCCTGATCGTTCTGCACAAAATTGAGAAGACCTGAGGTACTTCCGATATAATGAGCTACTTCGAGCACCTGAGATTCGCTCTCAGGGTGCGCGATGAATTTTGCCTTCGGATACTGTTTAGCCAAGGCCACAATTTTATCAAAACTAAAGGCCTCGTGTACGATGCATGAGCCGTCCCAAAGAATAAGATCGCGACCGGTTTCTTTCATCAAATAGCGTCCAAGGTTTTTATCGGGAGCGAAAATAATAGGTGTTTTCGGATCGATAGAATTAATTACCGAGACAGCATTCGAAGAGGTGCACACGATATCTGAAAGCGCTTTTATTTCTGCCGAGCAGTTAATGTAAGTAACCACAACCGCGCCTGGATGTTTCGCCTTAAACTCAGCAAACTGATCGGGCGGACAAGAGTCAGCCAGTGAACATCCTGCATTTAAATCAGGTAATAGTACTTTTTTTGAAGGGTTGATAATCTTTGCCGTTTCTGCCATGAAATGCACTCCAGCAAAAACAATCATATCGGCATCAACTTTTTGAGCGGCCTTAGCGAGATAAAGACTATCTCCCAAATAATCGGCCAAGTCTTGTATCTCTTTATTCTGGTAGTAGTGTGCAAGTAAAACCGCGTTCTTTTCCTTTTTCAGGTCAATAATCGCTTGCTTTAAATCTATTCCCTCAGGAACAGGCAAGTTGAGATAGCCTTTACGAAGTAACGAAGCGTCAAAAGCGGATGTTTTCATAGCTGCAATGATTTACCACTGCAAAGATAACTCGTAGTACGGACACCTTTATGTTCTTATTCTTGAAGGTTTGACACTTTAGTAGACTGAGGAACAATCTTTTCCTTGTAGTTCGTCACAATAACTGCAAGCCCAATAACCGACCAAAGAATTCCACCGAAAATATCGTCTTCATAGAACAAGTCAAAAAGGCC
>CAZUBV010000205.1:0-2334 GCA_964618875.1 uncultured Flavobacteriaceae bacterium | reverse complement strand
CGACTAAAGGCTGAGTACGCCGAAAAGCTATCTAAAACACGTTCAGACCTCGCTACAGCAAGTTCAAATCGATTCGAAGCTGAAGGTGACGTGGCTAAAATTCAAAATACACTGGCTAATTATACCTCAAGGGCGACATTAGGTTATGTTCTCGCTCCTCAATCGGGCTTTATCAACAAAGCAATCAAAGGCGGTATTGGTGAAACTTTTAAAGAAGGTGACCAGCTCGTATCTATAATGCCTGACAACTATCAGATGGCTGTAGAAACCTACGTACGACCTATCGATATGCCTCTTATCAAGGTTGGCGAAAAGGCACGAATTGAATTCGACGGATGGCCTGCAATCGTTTTTAGCGGATGGCCCAACGTATCATACGGAACCTATGGTGCTAAGGTTGTCGCAATAGAAAACTTTATCAGTGACAATAACCTGTACAGAGTGCTGTTGGCACCTGATCCCGATGACCATCCATGGCCAAACGAAGTGAGAATTGGATCAGGAGCTAGAACGATTGCTCTACTTAACAACGTTCCTGTTGGCTACGAAATATGGCGACAACTGAATGGATTCCCACCCGAATATTACAAACCAGAAGCAACTAAAATCCCAAAACTTCCAATCAAAGTAAAATAAGTCTATGGGTAAGTCGCTATTCACTATTATAATCAGCCTTTCACTAGTAGTATCTTCTCAAGCTCAGCTCAAAGAGGCGTTGAGCATTGATGAGTACCTAGGTTATATAAAAGCTTTTCATCCGCTGGTGAAACAGGCTAATATCGCCTTAAGTGAGAGCGAGGCAAAGCTTCTTAAATCAAGAGGTGCTTTTGATCCAAAACTCTCGGCAGATTTTAATGAGAAAAATTTCAAGGGAAGTAATTATTACGAAAGACTAAATGCCACCTTCAGCATTCCAACCTATTACGGGCTAACACTTAACGGACAGTTCAGTCAGGCCGAGGGGGTACTAGTGAATCCAGAAAATGTGGTAAGCGGAGATCAACTCTACGGAGTAGGGGCATCACTAAACCTAGCCAAAGGCCTCCTTGCCAATGAGCGTATGACTGCGTTAAAACAGGCAAAGAGCTTTGTTAATCAAGCTAGAGAAGAAAACGCGCTCCAGATTAACGAAATTTTATTTGAAGCCACAAAGGCCTATCTCGACTGGTACCGCGCATATCGTGAATACGAGATCTACGAAGGGTTTATTGCCAATGCACTCTTTAGATTTGAGGGAGTGAGAAGTAGATTTGAGGCAGGAGACCTCGCCGAAATTGACACTACAGAAGCTAGAATTGCCTATCAGTCGCGATTACTTAGCCAAGAAAAAGCAGCGTTAAAGCTTCGAGAAAAAGCACTAAAAGCTTCTAACTTTTTATGGATTGGTGACACTCCAGTTGAAATCACCCAAGGGGTAATTCCGAGTTTAAACGCCGAAGCTTATGAGCTTATTTTTACAGTAAATGAGATTGTCCTCGAAGAGCATCCCAAACTAAAAGCACTCGGATACAAAGCAGATATTCAAAAATTCGAAAGAAGATTACAACGAAGCAATCTGCTACCCGAAGTGACTTTAGATTACCAATGGCTTTCTGAAACTGATCCCTCGCAAAATTTCAATCTAGCCCTTGATCCCGACAATAGCACAACTAAACTGAAAATAGCTATGCCGCTATTTTTAAGAAAAGAACGTGCAGAATTGAGATTAGCAGAACTTAAATTTCAAGATGTTACCCTTGAGCAAGATCAAGTGTACTTGAGTTTAAAAAACAAAATTGATGCATTGCAAACTGCAGTCCAGTCGTACTCAAATCAGAGTGAACTGGCTGAATCGATAGTCGTGGACTACACCACCCTATTTAGTGGCGAACAACAAAAATTCGAAGCCGGTGAGAGTTCGCTATTCCTTGTAAACTCGCGAGAATCTAAACTTATTGAATCGACATTAAAGGCTATCGAAATCGATATGGCACAAAAGGCTGCCCAAGCAGAATTTTATTTTAATGTCAACTTCCCAGACCTTGACCCAACTACAAATTAATCTGATAGCCAGAAGCAACAACTGTGAACTGTTCCAATTGTTCTTTAGCCCATTTTTTTGGCTTATCTAAAAACACACTCATATACTGAGCTACCTCTGGGGCGATTCGAATCGTTTCTTTTGCATTCAAAAACAACGCTCGGTGCCTTCTAGCGAGCACATCCTCAAGGGTTATAGCCATTTCTTCTGCGCAAGCCCAGTAAATCATATTAGGGGATAGGTAAAAAGCTTCTGACAATGATTCGTTACCATAAGGAAGTTCTTTAATCTTGTCAGCGTCAGTTCCATATACG
>CAZUBV010000204.1:0-2368 GCA_964618875.1 uncultured Flavobacteriaceae bacterium | reverse complement strand
TCAATCTTGTTTTAAATTCAAGAATGATGTCTGCTGGTGTAAACGTTTCGCGGTTGCAATCGTGCATCAATTCGTGTGGCTACAACTCTGCCATCCCTTCGGGATTGGGCGACCGGCCTTAAAACCACCCCGGAACAACCGCAAAGCGGTGGCAGAATTATAGAATAACACACACATGTTCTCAGACCCGCAGAACCCCGAAGGGGTGACACATGGCGCATGGTGAAAACGCCCGTTTGTGTCACCGCTTCGCGGTTTCAATCGGACCTTAAACTCTGTTGGCTACAATTCTGTCATCCCTTCGGGATTTGTTAATTGGTACAGTGTGAAAATGTGCACCATCGCTTAGGCAACCAATGTCTACTTATAAGTCAATAAATCTGAATACTATTCTACCTTTGATTTAACCAGTATGTTTGGCATTATGCAAAAAACAGGACTTTCGTTTTTACTCGTTTTAACTAGTTTGTCGATTTCAGCTCAGGTCGTTTTGTCCGATTTAGAATTCCATCAACCACGAGAATTAGATTCAATTTTTACTAGAAGTTATGGGTGGAAAACCATCTTGCTTGACAAAGAAGCTTTTATTGGGGTTTGGAACCAGCAAATGGACTGGGTTGACGAATACTTCATTGACGGAGTGGTATACTACGCCCAAGAAAATAAAGATGGTGTATGGCGTGAGTCTCCCGTTTACCCCAAAACTAGAGTTGAGTATTTGAATCCTATATTTCAAACCACTCAAACGAGGTCTATGCTTTTTGGATGGTCTTTTGATGCAAAGAAAGACGTGCTTGTGGTTGGCGCTCCAGGATTTAGTATATACAACGGGTCTAATCTAGTTTATGGAAGAGGGGCTGTGTTTACATTTAAAAGGGATCCCTTAGGAATCTGGCATGAGAATTCAGTTTTAATTGATTCAACGCAAACCGCTGGTGGTTTTCAGGGCCGAAGAGTATTATTGGCTAACGATCAACTATTGGTTTATTCTGAAACTAATGATGGTGGAGATTTTTATAATAGCACTATTACTGTCTATGAAACAGAGAACGAACATTGGCATAAAGTTCAGCAATTAGCCCCTTTAGGTGATTCCGTAAAATATGACATGTTCGGATTGAATATGGCCGCTAATGACAAATATTTAGTGATTTTTTCTTCGAAGGTCATCAATGATCTTGTACAACCTCGCATTGCGTATAATACGATGTGGTTTTATGAATATGACCTAACATCAAAACAATGGCGGTATCAAAGCCAATTAATTGATACTAGTCGCTGGTTTATTTCTGAAGCTAGCACAATAAAGTTTTATGATGACGAACTGTATGTCGGTGACTTCTACGATGATGGAACACTAAGTGGTAAACCGAAACTTCCTTATGAAGGTGCTGTATTTGTTTATAACAAAACAAGCCAGAATACTTGGGAGTCTTCGCAAATTGTCAAGTCCGCAAGGCGATATCCACATTATTTCGGACAAACGTTCTACAAACACAACAACATGTTGTTTGTAAGCGCGTCTGGACATGAATATGATGCTCATAACAGCGCTAAAAAGAAAGGAGCAGGCGCTTTTTATGTGTTTAAAAGAGATGAAATTGGTGCGTGGTCTGAATTCGCCAAGGTTGTTGCCCCAGACCGGGATACATCACAAAATTTCGGCATTCTTTCGGGTTTTGAGAATAAAATAATGGTAACAGCACCTAGCCGAAGCACAACTCGGCATTACAAAAATCCTGTATACCCATTCCAAACATTACATCATTTTGGACCATCCGTGTTTTATACCATGCAATACGATACTATTGTAAACAGCTTTGATGATTTCAAGATGTTTCCAAACCCGAGTTCAACGTTTGTTAGGATAGAATTAGATGCCTTTGTTTCATATGCACGGGTACAATTATTTTCCATTCAAGGGCAGCTTATAGCAAGTACAGAAATAAGCAATTCTTATTTTGCCGAACTCGATTTATCTTCGCTCACAGTTGGCGTTTATATTGTGAAAGTGGTTCTTCCTGACAAGTTTGCCAGTAAAAAAATCATCAAACATTAAAATCTAACACTCCCGCACATTTGTAATCTGCACGCCTCAAGTAACTAAAAAAAACATCAACAAGACTACAATTCTGTCATCCCTTCGGGATTTGTTTGAATGCGAAAAACCTACTGTTGAACAACCGCGAAGCGGTGACAGATTTATAGAAAACCGCACATTCTCAGACTCGGGGAACCCCGAAGGGGTGACACTCCGAGGTGTGCCACCCCTTCGGGATTTGTAATTAGCGTAATGGTTTTGAGGAAAGCTCCATTTACAAATTAACACCATCCAAACCCTTCAACATTGAACGTTGAACCTTCAACC
>CAZUBV010000203.1:0-2389 GCA_964618875.1 uncultured Flavobacteriaceae bacterium | reverse complement strand
GTCCAAAATTGTAATACCTCTTCAGGATTTCGATACTGTAATGCGCTACCGGCTCTTTGTGTTGCAGTATCTAGATAGGAGCGAAGCTCAGAAAGCAGAAGGGTTCCACCTTGGTGGAACCCTTCTGCTGAGTATAACGATTCGAAATTAATCGGCTCAGTCATAGGTGAGATTAATTCAGTTGATCAAATGGGTAATCATCGGCTTGCTTTATGGCCTCAGATATGGTTTCTTTCAGACTCACAATATTAGGCAAGTTATGATATTTGGTGAAGCGTTTTAAGCCCATAAGCATTCCGCGTTGCTCATCACCTTCAGCAATAGAGGCGATACCTTCTTTTGCTCTTTTTTCGATGAGTTCTGTGGCGTTAAATACATATAGAGTAGCCATTGCGATTTGAACTTTTTGACTCTCTATGCCGAATCGTTCAATATTTTTCAATGTTCGATATACGACCGATTCACTTTGATACACTTCGATAAGAATATCTGCCGCACACATCAGTAGCATTTGGTTCGATTCGAGATCGGTTCCGTATTTCTCAACAGCAGCACCGGCTACCATAAGGAACACTTTTTTTAGACGTGCAATAAGATCCTTTTCTTGACTTAATGGCGCACTAAAGTCTGGTATTTCGAAGCTTGGAATACCCATAAGTTCCTCTTTTACTGCGTAGGCAGGGCCTAAGAGGTCAACGTGACCTTTAAGCGCTTTTTTTATGAGCATGCCAACCGATAGCATTCGGTTAATTTCGTTGGTACCTTCGTAAATGCGTGAAATTCGTGCATCGCGCCATGCAGATTCCATCGGAGCATCTGCGCTGAATCCCATACCTCCAAAGATTTGAAGCCCTTCATCGCTACAGCTTTGAATATGTTCAGATGCGATTACTTTTAAGATCGAACATTCAATAGCAAACTCTTCAACTCCTTTTAATTCTGCTGATTGATGCGACTCTCCTTTTGCTAGTCTACTTTCGATACTATTCTCGATGTCTTTGGCAGCGCGGTAGCAGGCAGATTCATCTGCATAGCAGTTAGTAGCCATAATGGCTAGCTTTTCTTTTATCGCTCCGAAATCAGCTATAGGTGTGTTAAACTGAACCCGTTCTTTAGCGTATTTCACAGCTTCGCGAATAACTCTTCTTTGGGCATCAAGGCAGGCAGCAGCAAGCTTTATTCGACCCACATTTAGGGCATTCATAGCGATTTTAAAACCGTTCCCACGCTCTGATAACATGTTTTCTACCGGAACCTTAGTTTCGTTAAAAAATACTTGTCGAGTAGAAGAGGAGTGAATGCCTAGTTTGTGTTCTTCTTCTCCATAGCTGATGCCATTTGAGGGATCATTTTCAACAATGAATCCGGTAATATTCTTATCGTCCTGTATTCGTGCAAATACAATAAAAAGGTTCGCGAATCCAGCGTTGGATATCCACATTTTCTGACCGGTGATCAGGTAATGGCTTCCATCTTCAGAAAGTACAGCCTTAGTTTTTCCAGAGTTTGCGTCTGATCCGGCACCTGGCTCGGTAAGACAGTATGAGCCAAACCACTCGCCTGAGGCTAACTTAGGAACGTATTTTTGCTTTTGCTCTTCGGTTCCGTACAAGGTAATTGGCATGGTACCAATACCGGTATGAGCCCCGAATGCGGTACTAAAAGAACCACTCACCCCCGAGATATAATCGCACACGAGCATAGTTGACACAAATCCCATTCCCATACCGCCATACGTTTCAGGAACAGAGATACTTAGTAGGCCAAGTTCACCGGCTTTTTGCATACAAACCTTGGTAAACTCATAATCCTTTTTTTCGAATCGCTCCCAATGTGCCCAAAGTTCCCTTTCAGCGAATTCTTTGGTACTCTCACGCATCATGCGTTGGTCTTCAGTGAGATCCTCTAGTGTGAAAATTGATTCTAGGGTAGGGGTTTTGACTATAAATTGACCCCCTCGGATGATTTCGTTTGTTGTTTCCATAGCTTATACTGTGATTATGCGATAAATTCAAAAATTCCAGCGGCTCCTTGGCCAGTTCCGACACACATGGTTACCATTCCGTATTTACTATGTGCGTTACGTTGTCGTAGTTCATCAAAAAGTTGAACCGAAAGTTTGGCACCTGTACATCCGAGCGGATGCCCTAGTGCAATAGCTCCACCATTAACATTAACGATTTCGGCATTGAGATCGAGCGCTCTTATGACTGCTAAAGATTGGGAAGCAAAGGCTTCATTGAGCTCGATAAGTTCGATATCCTCTTGTTTTAATCCGGCCACTTTTAGTGCCTTTGGTATAGCTTTAACCGGTCCAATTCCCATGATTCTTGGGGGTACCCCTGCAGCAGCATATCCCGCGAGTCGAGCTATAGGTTCGAGACCTAGT
>CAZUBV010000202.1:0-2409 GCA_964618875.1 uncultured Flavobacteriaceae bacterium | reverse complement strand
ATACGTATCTCATGAAATCCATTGGTCCTTTTTAAAATTTGGACTCCGTTTCTCTAAAAAGGCATCCCGACCTTCTTTTGCTTCATCTGTCATGTAGGCTAATCGAGTTGCTTCACCAGCAAAAACCTGCTGACCGACCATTCCATCATCGGTTAAGTTCATTGCGAATTTGAGCATTTTTATAGCCGTTGGAGATTTAGCTAAAATTTCATTTGCCCACTCAATTGCAGTATTTTCGAGCTCATCATGCGGTATAACAGCATTCACCATTCCCATCTCAAAGGCTTCTTGAGCCGTGTAGTTTCTTCCTAAAAAGAAAATTTCCCGTGCCTTTTTTTGACCCACCATTTTAGCTAAATAAGCAGATCCATATCCAGCATCGAACGAACTTACGTCCGCATCGGTTTGCTTGAAAATAGCATGTTCTTTACTCGCTAAAGTTAGGTCACAAACCACATGAAGACTATGTCCTCCGCCTACCGCCCAACCAGGAACCACTGCAATTACCACTTTTGGCATAAATCGAATTAAGCGCTGGACTTCAAGAATATTCAGTCGATGCACCCCATTATCGCCGACATAACCTCTCTCTCCCCTAGCCTTCTGGTCGCCACCGCTGCAGAACGAGAATACACCATCTTTAGGTGAAGGACCTTCTCCTGTTAAGAGAACAACGCCTATGGTAGGGTCTTCGGAAACCGTGTAAAATGCATCATATAATTCAGAAGTTGTCTGCGGACGGAATGCATTTCGAACTTCAGGTCTATTAAACGCAATTCTTGCGATGTTACCCATTCGTTTAAAGGTAATATCCTGATACTCCTTAACAGTTATGAATGAAGACATAAGTAAACTATTTCTTAGCTTTTAAAAGATTTTTCAAGGTAAGATATTTACCAAGATTTTTGGATGCATTAATGGTTTGATGCCGAAGTAGCCTCTTTAGTTGTGAGTGGTCGATCTTTGAATTATCCTCAGGGGAATGCACTGCAAGAGCGACCCAATTACTATTATTTTCTTGGCTGAAACGATTAAGCAATTCGTTTTGCACTTCTAGATTTGACTCGTATAATCGGTTATCAGTATCTAAGGTATATAGTGCAGAGATGTAATCCTCACAGGAGTTAAGGTGCATAAGTTCGTTCTTTTGATTTATATCAATTCCTTCAGAACCCACACTGCTGGTTAGAACCAACACCTTGTTTTCAATAGCTTTTAGCACTTTTCCTTTTAACCCAGCACCAAAAGGAATAGGTGCGATCAAATAACGCATTGAGGTGAGTTCTGAATCAATATCTTTTACCCACCCTTTAAAATGTATTCCATCAATTTTTCTAAGCTGATGTATTAAATGTGAAGAATAGTATGCGCCGAAAACACTCAATTCAAAATGAGGTAATTCTGCTTTTATTTTCGGCCACCACTTCATTAGAACATTCAATGTTTCAATATTTGCTGGATGTTTACCTGAGCCGAAAAAGACACACGCACCCGCAGGTTTACTAATTATTGAATCTATTTTTCGCTGTGAAACGATTGGAACGTAAATAAATTTATCGGTTTCGATCCATGAAATAGATTGAAAAAGATCCATTTCAACACTAGAGATCAGAAGTACTTTATCCACTCTTAAAAAACTGGCACACTCTCGATAAAACAAATCTGATGTTTTCCACTGGTCAAGATTTAGACCCTTTGCTCTTGAATCGCGCAAGCTATGTGCATCTTCGGTATTTAAGATCGTAAGGGCATGCGGACAACAATCATACACGCGCCAGCCATACTGCTCTTCACTTAAAAATCGGTCAAAAAGAACAACGTCCGGATTTAACCCAAGGAGCAATTCATTAAAACTTTCATTGTTTAGTACTAACGTGTACGTATTGTCAACAAGTCCCTCCAACGAATCGCTATAGGTCGAAGGCTGAGAACTACATGCAAAATGAATAGAAAAACCCTGTTTTTTAAAAGAATCTAAAACAAATAGAAGATGAACTCCAGCAGCCGTGGTGGTCGACTCAGGCCAGTTGTTCGCAATTACTAGAAGTTGGTTGCTCACGACGAAATAGCAGCGTACTGTTGAGCAATAGATGCTCTAAGTTTTCGGATATAATCTTCCTCAAGCCATTCCTTATAATTCTTTGTATTATTCATAATACAGTAGGTATACTGTTGAACACGATATCGAATATCCTCTTCTAATAGCTTGGCAAGTTTTCTAGCCTCGATAATAGTCTCACTATTCTCAACACACATACTTGCATGCTGTGCAATACTCTCCTCTAATACTTGTTTGCTCTTTCCGCCCGTGGCGAATACCTCTTTATAACGCTGTTTAATATCAAAATCAATAGAGAGTGATTTCTTGAAGCGGGTTCGAATATCATCCGGCATGAAATACTCGAAATT
>CAZUBV010000201.1:0-2419 GCA_964618875.1 uncultured Flavobacteriaceae bacterium | reverse complement strand
CCTTGACTTAACCCAAGGAGTAGATTGGCTCCAACTACAACGGCCCAAGATTCTGCATAAATTAGAAGCCATGGAACTGGTACAGCGATGAGCCATCCAATAACCAGCAGATTTTTCCTTCCGGTTTGGTTCGCCCATCTTCCGGCGTAGTAGTTTGCCAGAGCTTTAGCAAGTCCGAAGGCCGCAATAAATGACAGAATAGCAGTTGTTGAATCTATAGCAAATTCAGTAGTAGCAAATTCACTAAATATGGAACGCTCGATACCAATCATTCCTCCTACAAACGCATTAATCAGTACTAGTAATGAAAACTGACCGATGTTTTGTTCAAGTCCGAGCTGAATCCTTTTACTGTTTTTCATAAACGATTAAGGATTGTTCCCAACACACAATTTGTAAGTTAAAAGATTGCGCGATAAAAGTAATCGTTTCAGGGGTGTAGATAAACACGTGGGTAGGGTCGTTTTTATAATTCCAACCCTTGAAAGGAGTGTGATTGCGGTACAGAGCGGTGTGTACGATTAGCCTTCCTTTCGGTTTTAATAGTGAAAGTAAATGCTCGATCTCTCGAGCTGGATGCCAAAAGTGCTCGAAAACTTCACAACTATAGATATAATCATAAAGACGCGCTGTATAGTCTTTATCTGGTTTAAAATAGGGATCGAAGAGCACCGGGTTGTATCCGTTTTGATGAAGAACATGGGCAATTACTGGTCCAGGACCGCAGCCGTAGTCGAGACCCTCATGATTAGAATCATAGTTGCTCAAGATATAGTTTGTAACCGGGGCCGTAAAATTTTGATAGCGGATATCTAGCACATCGTTATTGTGCTCGAGATACCTGCTTTTTTCTTCGGCCAGTGAAAGGCGGAATTCAAACTTGCGAATAATCCCTTTACAGTTAAAACATTGCGCATAAACCTCATCTAAAGGTGATTGCTCAACTGTACCGCATAGTTCACATTTCATAAAATAAAATTAAGGTTTAGTAAGCGATACCTAATTAAACACTATAATATAAACCTATGTAACCGTAGTCACACATAAGGTATGTTTATCTTATGATAAAATCAAGAGATAGCTTTTCAAAATAATAGGACCTCTTCCTCGGTAATTTTACAAAAGAAATAAATTAAAACCCTATACAAATGGAAACACAAGAAGTTTACAAAATGCCCCTTATTGGAGATAAGGCACCTGACTTTACTGCAGTAACTACTACCGGAAAAATAAAATTTTCTGATTATGAGCCCGGAAAATGGAAAATACTATTCTCGCACCCTGCTGATTTTACACCCGTTTGTACCACCGAGATGACCGGATTTGCAGAAAATCAATCGGTGTTTGACGACTTAAATACGGCGCTAATTGGTTTATCGATTGACTCTATTCATTCTCACCTTGCTTGGGTTAATAATGTAAGAGAAAAAACTGGAGTGTATTTTCAATTTCCGATTATCGCTGATTTGGACATGAAAGTCTCTAAACTCTACGGTATGCTTCAGCCTAGCGAAAGTGAAACAGCTGCTGTTAGAGCCGTATTTTTTATTGACCCAGAGCACAAGATTCGATTAATTATGTATTATCCACTAAATGTTGGAAGAAACATGGATGAAATTATTCGTGCGCTAAAAGCATTACAATTTAGTGATGCGAATAAAGTTGCTATGCCACTGAACTGGCAACCAGGAGATAAGGTGATTGTTCCGGCTCCAAAAACTCTGGCAGAATTGGATGCTAGGTTAGCCGATACAAGCTTAGAAAAGGTAGATTTCTATCTTGCCAAGAAACAATTGTAGTTCGTTATCCAAGCTAACAAAGAGCAATAAAAAAACGCGCCCCGAAAGAGGCGCGTTTTTTTCATGTCTGACAGGCAAGTGGTTATTGCATGAGGGCCTGTAATCCCGTTTGCGATTCAATAATAGCTTCTAGCGGATCTTGATCTCCTGTTTCATCTTGTTCGGCGACGAAAAATTCAAGTCCAGCATGAGAAGCGTGAGCGAATATTGATTTAAAATCAATAGTACCTTTTCCTACCGGAACCATTCCGCCATCGGCACCTCTATCTTTTACATGGAAGGCTTTAAATCTTCCTGGATACTTAGCGAAGTATTCAATTGGATCTGCACCTGCCGCAGTAGCCCAAAATAGATCGATTTGAAAATTTACGTGTTCTGGATTCGTTTCAGTTAAGATTTGATCTACAAGAGTTGTTCCCTCGTCGTTTGCCATAAATTCAAAATCGTGGTTGTGGTACAATAGTTTTATCCCAGCATTATGTGCTTTTTCTCCAATAACAGAAAGAAAGGTGATCAGCGTATCTGGATCACCGTTCATACCCATTTTCTTGTTTTCAAAATCATGGGTAAACATTCCCATTGGAGGCACGGGCACAACAATATATTCGAATCCAGCAGCA
>CAZUBV010000200.1:0-2459 GCA_964618875.1 uncultured Flavobacteriaceae bacterium | reverse complement strand
ACATCTTCAACCTTGGACTTATCCGGTGCAAAAAACGCTGAAAAGCGTACGTTTTTCCGGATAATTTCTTCGGCATTTTGCAACGCTTCTTCATGAATATCAATGAGCACTACCTGTAGTTTTGATTGGGCTAAATTTTGAGCTAACCCACTACCCATTACACCTGCGCCAATTACACCAATTTTTACTTCGCTCATTCTAATCTCCTTTTTTATGATTCTTTGAAAATGTGTAGCCTGTCAAATAAATTTTTCCTAACGTCTGAAGCATATACTGCTCGTCTTGGATACCTTCATACATGGTCCGCATACTTGCCATATTCATTTTATTTGAAATTTGTTTGGCATTTGGATGTTGAAGCATGAAACTCCCCAAGCTTATACCTGGCCCTACTTCCAGAAAAATCCTTCCTTTGTTTCCATTAAAACTAGAGGGTTCTAACAGGCTTCCCATGCCATTGGAAAAATCAACTTTTTGCCAAGTATGTCTCGCCCAATAAGAAGGGTCTGTAGCCTCTTTTTCTGTAATCCATGTACCACTCAGATTGGATATAAAGGGTGTTTTAGGGGCCTTCAGTTCAAAACTATCCACTAATTCCAAAAGTGGTATGTGAAGCGATTGCAACATCGCCGTATGAAAGGCATGAGTGCTCTGTAACTTACGGCTCACGATGTCCTTACTACGTAGTATTTTTTCCAACTCTTCAATTTCATTTAGCTCGCCAGCTACAACGGTTTGATTTGGGGTACTGCGCACGGCTACAGCAAGCGATCCGATCAATTCTTTTTGCACTTCTTCTTCGCTCAGTGGGACAGCTAACATAGCACCCATAGGCAATTTGTCGATTAATTGTGCTCGTTTAGTTACCAACATTAATGCATCGTCTATGCTCATAACCCCCGAAAGTACCGCCGCTACATATTCTCCTATACTGTACCCAATCATCGCTTCTGGATAAACACCCTTACTCATCCACATCATCGCTAAGGCATATTCAATAATAAAGACTACGGGTTGACTAATTTTAGTTTCGTTCATTTTTTGCTGGGCAGGACTTACCGTTGAGCCAGCATTCATCATAGCTCGAAAATCAAATTTTTGGGGTGAGGCATCCTTCTTCACTTTTGTTTCTGAAGATGATTCACTGGTTAATTTGCTTCGTCCTGCCTCTGTTTTTTCCCCAGTAGTTGAAAGCTCGGGATAAAGAATCTCCTTTACATGCACCCCACACTCACGCGCTACTTTATCGCAGCATTCATCAACCACCCGTTTAAAGGTGTCATCACTCTGGTATAAACCCTTCCCCATATCCACATAGTGATCGCCAACACCTGGAAACATAAAAATCATACTAGGAGACTCATTTAACGGTAGAGCTGAACGAACATCCTTACTATCTGGATTGTTTAATATCTCGTGCGCATGCGGTATGTCTTTGCAGACTAGCATAGCACGATGCCTAGGTTGGGCTGTGTTAACCTGATCACCTTTAAGGAGTACACTCATGGAACCGGGATCACTTAGGCCATTTTTTAGACCTTCTTTAGCATCTTCAACACCTTGGTTATCCTCATATTCATGAATTAATAACTGATATGAGCCACATTTCAACGGATCTAAACCAGTATCCACTTGATTTATGGTGTTATTCTGAGGGCTTTTGTCTCTATTTCTAATGGTAGCTAGGTACTGGAATTGTTGTTCGGTAACTTTTCCTAAAGCCTCTGTTGCCATTTTTAGTTGAAGCTCCATTATGTCCTTCAAAGAGGTAGTATTCGTTGTAAGAGGTGCTGATTGTTGCTGCTTGTTTTTGAACGGATGTGGCTCCAAGTCTTGATGCACCGCTTGTGACTGATCTTGTTGCGGATGTGGATCCGAATCTTGATGCGCAGCTTTTATTTCTTTTAATGCGGGTTTGTTCTGCCACTGAACATCATCTAACCAAAATTTTTCACGAACAAAGGGGTAAAGAGGTAAGTCGATAAAATGTTGGCCATAATTACCTTGAATTTCCTTCCAGTCTATGTTCCATCCCTCGAAATGTTTATTGACCACTTCAGCTAAAAATAAAGGAGACCTTACTATATGGCGCTGGTCATCTAATTTTTCTACCAATGAAGACAGTTTTTCAGACGAGTTGACTATCTGCTCTACCCCTTTACGTGAACCTCGCCTTTTAACTGTTCCTATTGTTAGATTAGAATGTTTTTCATCGGAAACAAGTGCATTCAAGACTTCTCTAGCCTCTGAAAAATTAGAGGCTATGCAAAGAGCACACTGCGATAAATGACTTCTCCCAACAGTTGAGGAATAGCAAAAGTCACTGAATGTAACCGAAGATTCATCAACCCGATTTAGCCATCTTACATATTTTTTAGCCATCTCTACCAAGCCTCCTTTTGACTTAGATGAAACGGCAAAGAGTAGCGGTCCTGAATGGACTTCCAATTGTTCTTTCG
>CAZUBV010000199.1:0-2474 GCA_964618875.1 uncultured Flavobacteriaceae bacterium | reverse complement strand
ATCACAGGTTCTGCGCTTGAATACGCTTATAGTAAAGAAGGTGCAATAACCCTGTTTTTCAAGCATGTGGGTGAGCAGTTCATGAGTAATATTGAACATGAAGACTCGCTATTATTTGCCTATTCGGTATTCGATTTGAATGTAAGTCATTCATTTACATTTTCTGGTCCGCTTAAAGAAGCTCGACTGTCGCTACAGGTCAATAACCTACTGAATGAGCAGTATGAAAACAATGGGTACTTCTACTCGTTCGATGATGCTGGACAGACCTTTTATGGTGCAGGATTTTATCCGCAGGCAACTCGAAATTTCTTAGCTGGAGTCACGTTGACGTTTTAATTGAAAACGTAAATCACCGAGCCTTCGGTGCGTACTTGATATTCTTTTAAATCGAACAGGGTTTCCGAACCCTGTCGATTTAATAATTGCCCGGTAAAAACGCTGTAGTCCAGATTATCAGGACACTGGCAAGTGACTTGGCTGCCCTCTAATAGGGTTGCTGAACATCCGCTAGGAGGGTGGTTTGGGCACGAAACTTCAAAGGCTCTAAACGTTCCAAAACCCACATTGGTTAGATGTACACCTTTGATACCTCCTAAATTTGAAGGGAGCGTCACTGAATTCCCTGTGTTAGCAAGTGGGCTGTAAAGGGGGAGGTTTAGATCTATTTGTAAATCAAACGACGCGGCGGGTAAATATGGATTACGCACAGGGACATCTGATTCACAACCGGCAAGTAGGCTTACACTAATAAGGAATAGAAAACGCTTTAACATGCTGTTTTTAAGACTGTATAGAAATTTGTATCTTTGATGAAATCCTCTTGACTCTTTGTTCGTGTCATGAGGATTTTTTAATTCCAATGACCATGACAAAAGTAGCTTATTACACCAAAGAAGGGTATCAAAAGCTGAAGGACGAATTAAATCAGCTAAAAGACGTAGAGCGCCCTAAAGCTTCGCAAGCAATTGCCGAGGCAAGAGACAAGGGCGATCTTTCAGAAAACGCCGAATACGATGCGGCAAAAGAAGCACAAGGGCTTTTAGAGATGCGTATTGCGAAGCTTGAGGAAACTCTGGCGAACGCCCGAATTATTGATGAGTCGCAACTTGACAACTCTAAAGTTCTAGTACTTTCAACAGTTACCATCAAAAACAAGGTTAATGGCCAAGAGATGACTTATACATTAGTAGCTGAGAGTGAGGCTGATTTAAAGACCGGAAAAATCTCGGTAAACTCTCCGATCGGAAAAGGTCTTCTTGGAAAAGCTGTTGGAGATATTGCAGAGATTCAAGTCCCCAATGGGAAAATTCAATTCGAGGTAGTTAAAATCACCCGATCATAATGTCCACGATTTTTTCAAAAATCATCTTGGGAGAAATCCCAGCTTATAAAGTGGCAGAAAACGATGAGTTTTTGGCCTTTCTAGATATCAATCCAAATGCAGAAGGACATACCTTGTGCATACCTAAAAAGGAAACTAACCGTCTTTTTGATCTGCCACAAGATGAGTACGCTGCACTGATGCAGTTTGCTTATCGCGTTGCAAAAGCTATTGAAATGACCGTTGATTGCAAACGAGTAGGACTTACGGTTATTGGACTTGAAGTGCCCCATGTACACGTGCACTTGATTCCTTTAAACGAGATGAAAGATGCACAGTTCACCCATAAAAAAATACTAACCCCTGAGGCTTTTAACACGATTGCCGCGTCAATTTCAAAAGCCTATCAAACCCAAATCTAATCATGGAATTACAAGGAAGTATTAAACTCATCGGAGAGACCAAAAGCTTTGGCGCAAATGGATTCCGCAAACGTGAGATCGTTGTTACCACTGAAGAGCAATACCCTCAAGATTTGCTTGTAGAATTCATTCAAGACAAGTGTGATTTGCTATCACAATTTGCTCCTGGACAAAAGGTTACTGTAGGGATTAACTTAAAGGGCCGAGAGTGGACTTCACCGCAGGGAGAAGTAAAGTACTTCAATTCAATTCAAGGATGGCGTATCGAAGCCCAAGATACTTCTAGTGGTAACCCTGGCGGCTCATCAGCCTCTTCATTGCCTCCACTGCCCCCTCTTGATAGTTTTCCGGTAGCTGATAACACCACAGACGAAGATTTCGACGACCTTCCGTTCTAAACTTCTTTCTGATACCTAAAACAGCTTGGCTCGTGATCATCGGTCAGACCGTTCGCTTGCATAAAAGCATAGGCGGTGACCGGACCGATAAACTTAAACCCGGCTTTCTTTAGCTTTTTCGAGAGCTCGGTTGCCTCATGGGTTACCGTAACGGGCTCTGAAACATTACTTTGCGAGGGTTTGAGTACCTTATATTCGGTAACCGACCAAATAAAGTCGGTTAGTGATTCACCAGTACGTTGTAGCTCTAAAAACGCACGGGCACTATTAATGCTGGCCTCTATTTTTGATCGATTGCGGATGATGCCAGCATTATTCATAAGTTCTTCT
>CAZUBV010000198.1:0-2482 GCA_964618875.1 uncultured Flavobacteriaceae bacterium | reverse complement strand
GCATTAGTCAAAGGGGCCTCACTAAGCCCGACAGAACGTGACAATATTACTGAGGAGTTAGCTACATTTTCAGGACTCTCAAGTGAGGAGGTAGCAGGTTTGAACCTAAGTATCCCTACCTCATACTTCTGGAAAAACCTGCTGCGTGAAGAGCGCTTTACCGTGGGTAGACTAGATAGTAGATACAAAGGAATTGATAAAGAAACTATTGGTATGAGCCCAGATTACAACTCAGAACTAACCTCTTGGTTGCATAGTTTTACTCCGGCTGTTAATTATTACTACACTGAGGTATTAGGTTTCAAAACTGATGTTAAGTATAATATGTCTGGCCCAGTAAGACCCTGGGAAGACGACCGGGTCAATACCCGAGAAGACTTACGAGTAGCCATGGCAGAAAACCCATATCTTAAGGTTCTTTGTCAATCAGGATATTACGACGGAGCAACCACTTACTTTAATGCAAAATACACGCTTTGGCAGATTGACCCGAGCGGACGATTCAATGAACGTTTCACCTTCAAAGGATACGAATCAGGTCATATGATGTATCTACGAGCGCCGGATTTGAAGGCAGCTAATGATGACTTAAAAGCCTTTATCAGAAATTCGAATCCCGAAAATAGACCTGCCAAATATTAAGGGCATTTTATTTGCTAAATTTGCCCAAATTAAACGGATGGATTCTTTTCTTCTAAAATCGCTACTGTTAATCGAACCTGCTCACCCACTACATCAAAAACGGGTTGACATTCGAATCAAAAATGGAGTCATTATTGAGATTAACGAGGTTTTGGAGGCAACAGCTACTGAATCTGTCATCGATTTAAATGGGTATTTCGTATCTGGTGGTTGGTTCGACCCTGAAGTCGCACTGAGTGAACCTGGGTTTGAATCGAAGGGAAGATTGATGGACGATTTAAATACAATTGCCGAGAGCGGATGCACTCATATTGGCCTATTGCCCAACTTTGACCCAGTACCGGATAAGGGAAGTGTAGTTTCCTACTTTTCACAATTTAATAGTCACCCCACCCGAATTATAAATTACGGAACCTTAAGTAAGGCCTCAAATGGTGAGGATTTAGCTGAACTATACGATCTCAGTCAATTTGGAACTAGGGTTTTCTATGACTATAAAAAGGATATCCTAAATACAAGTCTCATGAAACTAGCCCTGCAATACACTCAGCCGTTCAAGGGTGTAGTTGGTGTATTTGCATGTGACGGTTATCTTAAAGGGAAAGGTGTTGCTTTAGAAGGTGTAACGAGTACCCGCCTAGGACTGAAAGCGATACCCGCTATTGCAGAATCTATTCGAATTCAAAGAGACCTAGAACTGTTGCGTTATACAGGAGGAAAGCTTCATTTCTTAAATATAAGCACGCCAGAATCTGTTTCCCTGATCAGAAACGCCAAGAGTGAAGGCCTGAATGTAACGGCTAGCGTTTCGATTGCCCAGCTTTATTTTAATGATACTGCATTAGAAGAGTTCGAAGGTCGTTATAAATTGCTACCTCCTCTAAGTAATAAAACAACCCAAAAGGTGTTACTTGACGCATTACTCGAGGGAACAATCGATTTTATTGGATCAGACCATTACAACTGCAGCACAGAAGAAAAGAATGTAGAATTTGATTTAGCGGAATTTGGGGCCCGATCTAATGAGCATTTATTTGCTGCATTAACTGAACTTGTTGGATATAGTATCGCATGCGAACTTCTTCAACGACCCTTTACGTTCTTTGGTCTAGAAAAACCAACCGTAGATCACGGATCCGTGGCGACTTTGAGTTTTTTCCGCAAGGAGCCGTATCGCGTTACTGAAAAAGAACCTCAAACAGAATTATTCTTTGGCCAGCAATTCGATTATAAGGCCCAAGGAATCTTTTCAAATGGCAAATTGCATTTAAAAACTACACATTGAGTCTCTTAGAGTACCGGTATCAGAAAGCAGAGATGACCTCTGAACATTCAATCTTCTTGCTTCACGGTTACGGAAGCTCTGAAGATGATCTCTTTGGCTTTGCGCGGTATCTTACTAATAATCATCATGTTTTTTCACTTCGTGCTCCATATTCAACGGGAATGAATGGCTTTGCCTGGTATGCAATCAGTTTTGACTCTGATGGAACAAAATGGAATGATACGAGACAGGCATTAGATTCGGTAAACCTTATTTTTAACGAAATTCAACGACTTAGGAAGCAGTATCAATTAAGTGGAACAATCTCACTTATCGGGTTTAGCCAAGGCGCCATTCTAAGCCTAGCTTTGGCACATCATTATCCAGATGCGTTTTCAAAAATCGTCGCTTTAAGCGGCTACCTTAATGAAGAATTGTCACCTGACAATCAGAAAAAGCAAAGTAGTGCACAATTTTTTATGGCTCATGGAACAGAAGATCAGGTTATTCCAGTAGAGTGGTCCTCATATTCTGCAAAAAGGATGACGGAAACTGGGCTTGACATTCAATTCAAGA
>CAZUBV010000197.1:0-2504 GCA_964618875.1 uncultured Flavobacteriaceae bacterium | reverse complement strand
CAATTAACATTGGGGTAAAAGGATATCCTGGAGAATATCCCATTCTAAATAAAACAGGACGAGGTATTAATCCGGATTTTTGGTGGAAGTATCTTTCCTGGATACCACAACACCTATTTCGTAATCTTTCAGGTAGAGCTTACAAGTTTGAACCAGGAAGCATTTTAATTTTTGAAAATAAAAAGATACATTGTACATCATACTACGAAGGTGTAAAAACAGGACTTAGCTTGAGGTTTAGATATGCAGACATTTGATATTAAAAACAAATTGGAAGAAAACGTAAACTATGAACTTATCCCGAGTGAAGGCGAAAATTGGGATGTTCGACTATTGGAAGGTCCATTTCCAGAAACAGTAATTGCTTTTAATCAATTGAAAGTATCTGATGATGGAGAACATTTAAAGTTTAACTTTGATTTGGTTTCTTCCCCAGATCCTGATCTTACAGAAGAAAATGAAGAACTACAGCAGCACATGGCGGATATCCTAAATTCTATTTTGGAAAATGCTGCTGCAATTATGGAAAATAAAAAAGAATGAAAATACTAATTTTTGGTTTGCCAGGTAGCGGTAAAACGCACCTGGCTACCAGGCTTCAACAACACCTTGAATGCGCCTGGTACAACGCAGATGCTATTCGTAAAATGGCAAACGATTGGGACTTTAGTCCTGCAGGACGACTGAGACAAGCAGAACGTATGAATACCATTGCTAACTTTGAAGCGACAAGAGCTCGTACAGTTATCTGTGACTTTGTCTGTCCAAAAGATGAATCCCGTAAAATGTTTGACGCTGATGTTACTATTTGGATGGATACGATTAAAGAAGGCCGATTTGAAGACACGAATAAAATGTTTGAAATTCCACAAAAAGTAGATTGGCGAATTCAAGATTGGATGAGCGATGAAAAAATTGAATCGTTCGCAAAAGATTTAAGGATAAAATGTAATGTCTAAATTTGATTGGTATAAGCCTACCGCACAGATGCTAGGTCGTTGGCAGCCTTGGCACGACGGTCATACGGCACTATTTAAAAAAGCTTATGAAGAGGTAGGGCAAGTAGTAATTATGGTCAGGTGGGTATCAGGCGTAGAAGGCGATGCAGGCGCTGGACGAACTGAAAGCGTGCAGGACGACAATCCATTCTCACTTGGCGATGTATGGAATCGTATTGAAGAATCTCTTACTAAGGAGGGGTTTACACTTGGTGTAGAATATATTATTATGGACGTACCAAATATCGTAGATATTAGCTACGGTCGTGGTGTAGGTTATACATTTACACAGCACGATCTTGGTGAAGATACACATAACATTTCAGCTACTAAGATTCGTGCTAATATGCGTGAAAAGGGTGAACTTTGATTACTGCAAATATAGAACAAACTGTTCTAAGAAACCTATTGACTAACGAGGAGTACATGCGCCGTGTACTCCCGTTTATTAAACCAGAATACTTTGAAGGCGTATACCAGCAATTGTTTCGTGAGGTAGCACAGTTTGTTGCGAAGTATAACAAGCTGCCTACCGCAGAGACATTTAAGATCGAGCTGGATGAATCTACTAAGCTGAATGATGAACAGTACCGTCACGCTGTAGAGATCATCCCCGAGATCTTTCGAAAGGAAGAGGCCGATGAAACTTGGCTATACAACCGTACCGAGAAGTGGTGTCAGGACCGTGCACTGTTCAATGCAGTCATGGAATCGATCAGCATCATCGACGGTAAGCACCAGAAGCTAACCAAAGATGCGCTACCAGATCTTCTCCAGAAGGCGCTCGCAGTCACGTTCGACACAAACATCGGTCACGACTATCTTGAGAACGTTGAAGAGCGATTCGCCTTCTACCATGCACAAGAGGAGAAGATACCTTTTGACATTGATTTACTTAACCAAATTACGAAAGGAGGTCTATCGAACAAAAGTCTTAATATTGCTCTTGCTGGGACTGGTGTTGGTAAATCTCTCTTTATGTGTCACATTGCTGCTGGTGCACTAGTACAAGGTAAGAACGTACTGTACATTACTTTGGAAATGTCTGAAGAACGTATTGCAGAACGTATCGATGCAAACTTGCTGGATATCCCAATCGATCAGATCGAGAATATGAGCAAACAAATGTTCTCTGATGCAGTTAACCGTCTGAAGACTAAAACGAACGGTAAGCTGATTGTAAAAGAATATCCCACTGGTTCTGCCAATGCAAACCACATGCGTGCACTTTTAAACGAACTGAAACTAAAAAAGGGTTTCATCCCCGACATTATTATGGTAGACTATCTAAACATATGCGCATCATCGCGTATGAAAATGGGAGGATCTGTTAACAGCTATGCATACATTAAAGCGATTGCTGAAGAGCTACGCGGTCTTGCGGTCGAGTTCGACCTACCGATCGTATCTGCAACACAGACGACTCGTTCTGGTTATGGTAGCTCGGATCCTGGGCTTGAAGATACGTCCGAGTCTTTTGGACTACCCGCAACAGCGGACTTAATG
>CAZUBV010000196.1:0-2542 GCA_964618875.1 uncultured Flavobacteriaceae bacterium | reverse complement strand
ATTTTACGCAACTGAGCCCTAGATATCCCTATTTTTGTGCTCTAATTCAGATCATACTCATGACTCGTTCAGAACGACAAAAGGATCTTTTTGAGCGCCTCGGTGCGCTAAGGAGGTATCTTTGACATAGATGGTAAAAAAATAGCCATCGAAAATGAGGGAGAAAAAACACTAGAAGCTGATTTCTGGAATGACCCTCGAAAAGCTCAAGAACAAATGAAAAAACTCAAGATGTTAGAATCTTGGGTCAGTGGCTACAAAGAAGCAGAAGAGGCGGCTTCCGAAGCTGAATTGTTAGCTGAATTCGTTCAACTGGGCGAAGCTGATGAAAAGGAATGGGAAAAGGCTGTACATCTACTCGAAGAGCTTGTTGAACGATTAGAATTCAAAAATATGCTTTCCGACGAAGGCGATGACTTATCGGCGGTTCTACAAATTACTGCAGGTGCAGGCGGTACCGAAAGCTGTGATTGGGCTTCGATGCTCATGCGAATGTATCTAATGTGGGCAAACGCTCAAGGCTTCTCGGTGAAAGAACTTAATTTTCAAGAAGGCGATGTTGCTGGAATTAAAACGGTTACCATAGAGATAAGCGGAGCATTTGCTTTTGGATGGCTAAAGGGAGAAAACGGAGTGCATCGACTTGTGCGCATTTCGCCATTTGACAGCAATGCAAAGCGTCACACCTCTTTCGCTTCTGTATATGTTTACCCGCTTGTCGATGATAGTATTATTATCGATATCAATCCCGCGGATATTGAAATTACCACAGCACGCTCAAGCGGAGCCGGTGGACAAAACGTGAATAAAGTAGAAACAAAAGTTCAGCTTGTTCACAAGCCTACAGGAATTCAGATTAGTTGCTCAGAATCACGATCTCAGCACGACAACAGAGCTACTGCAATGCAAATGCTTCGTTCTCAGTTATATGAAATCGAGCTAAGAAAGCGAATGGAAGCCCGAAAAGAAATTGAGAATGCAAAAATGAAAATTGAATGGGGTTCACAAATTCGGAACTACGTAATGCATCCGTACAAGCTCGTTAAAGACGTGCGAACCGCGGTCGAAACTGCTAATGTAGAATCAGTAATGAATGGAGAAATAGACCTCTTTCTCAAAGCTTTTCTAATGGCAAGTGGCCAAAGAAACGATGAAAACTAAATTTATTTAATATGACGTTACAAAAGAACTTTAACACAATCAAAACTGCTTTGGCATTGTTATTGGTTATTGGGCTCTCCGAAAGTGTTCAAGGACAATTTGGTGCACCAATGGGCGGTTTTGGTGGATATGGTTACGGTAACCCCTACAGCGGAATGGGAAGAATGGGAAGCAGTGTTCCGAGAATGAATACAGCTGCAGAACCAGATGCTCCCCTTACCGCTGAAGAAATTACGGAACTTGAAATTCAAAAGGTCAAAGAAGCCATGCTAATTGATCCCTTTGAAGAAGCCGTACTAAGGGCAATCGTTTTAGAATATACTAAGAAACGAATTGAATTACAAATTCTCAAAGTTGATCCAAAGACACTCTCTGAATCGTTTAAAAAATGGAATGAGGAAGAAAACGATCGAATGAAAAACGAACTGTCTCTAGCAACTTATGAGCAACTTATCGCACTCAAGGAGCGAAACTTCAAAAAGAGTAAAGACAGTCCTAAAAAGAAAAAACGCAAAAGCTAATTGACTGTTAATTCAACTTCTCTAATGAAAGTAAACCTCTTAACCCTTCTTTTTGTGTTGGGTATCACCCTGTCTCAAGGACAAAATCAAAAACCACAAATGGCGAATTTCTCGCCTATTACAATTACCGGAAGCGTCGTAGATGCTGCAACAGGTCAGCCACTTGAATATGCAACACTTGTGCTTCAAAGCGTGCGCATGCCAGATCGAGTTACTGGAGGTATAACAGACGAAAAAGGTGTCTTTTATGTTGAGACCTTACCCGGCATGTACAACATTAGAGTAGAGTTTCTATCGTTTAAAACCTACAATAAAGACAATGTTCGATTAATGCAATCTACTGACCTCGGACAGATCGTCCTAGAGGCTGATATCGCGCAACTTGAAGAGGTTGAGGTCATTGGTGAACGAACCACTGTTGAATTACGTCTTGATAAAAAGGTGTACAACGTAGGACAAGATTTGACCGTTAAAGGGGGTACCGTAACAGACGTCCTAGATAATGTTCCATCGGTTAGTGTGGATGTAGAAGGAAATATTTCACTTAGAGGAAATGAGAGTGTCCGGATTTTAATTAACGGCAAGCCTTCTGCCCTATCTGGGTTAAGTACAGATGCACTCAGACAACTACCCGCTGATGCCATTGAGAAGGTAGAAGTGATTACCAATCCTTCTGCTCGCTATGATGCTGAAGGCACCGCAGGTATTTTGAATATTATTCTTCGACAAGAAAAAACAAAGGGTATTAATGGTTCGGTTACCGCATATGTTGGAGACCCTGAAAGTACGGGAGGGAACATTAATCTTAACCTGAGAAGAAAATCATTTAACCTCTTCTCCAATACTTCGTATAGAAAAAC
>CAZUBV010000195.1:0-2561 GCA_964618875.1 uncultured Flavobacteriaceae bacterium | reverse complement strand
GGATAGGCGTTTTTGTATTTATTAAGTGCTCGTATTCAGCAAATCGTTTTGATAGTCCACCTCCTAAAATGAATAGTTGTGGGGCTACAAGAAGTTCGGTGATTTTCAGAAACTTATTGAATCTAGCTGCCCACTCTTCAATACTAAGGCCTTCGCGTTCTAAGGCACCATTCGAGGCCCAGTCTTCAATTTTCTTGTATTTTTTGTAAGGAATTTGTCCGAGTTCAAAATTGGGCAGTAACTCGCCGTTAAAGAAAGCGCCACTTCCGATACCTGTGCCGATTGTGATCATCAGTACTAAACCTTTTTCGCCTTTACCGACGCCAAAGTTCATAGTGGCAAATCCGGCAGCATCTGCGTCATTTACTACAGTAAATTCTAGTCCCGTTTCTGCTTTAAAGAGTTCGCTAACATTTACGTTTTTCCAATTCTCATGTAAATTGCCACAAGAATGACAAGTGTTTTCTTTTATAACAGTCGGAAAGCCAACACCTACTTTTCCGTGGTAGTCAAAATGCTGTACAATTTTTTTAACCGCTTTAGACATATTTTTAGGATCTCGCTTTTCGGGGGTTGGTACTCGAAATCGCTCTGATAGAAGTTCACCTGAATTTGGGTCTACTAGCGCGCCTTTCATTCCTGTTCCGCCGATATCGATTCCTAAAACTGCCATTTGTTTGTGGTTGAGAGCTGCAAATAAAGATAAATTTTAAGAATTGCCTGGGTCGATTCTATGAATTCCTTGATTTTCACATCGAATTACTGGGTGATTAAACCGTTGAATTAAACGGTAGTCATGGGTAGCTAAGATCACTGTATTTCCTTTCTTGTGAAGCGCCTCAAATAAATTCATAACCTCCATCGATGTTTCAGGATCTAAATTTCCGGTGGGTTCATCTGCAATAATCATTTCTGGATCATTTAAAAGTGCTCGAGCTATCGCTATTCGTTGTTTTTCGCCTCCCGATAATTGATGAATATAGCGCTGCGCCTTACCGCTAATTTGAACGCGTTCGAGCGCTTCCATTATTTTATCCGATCGCTTAGAAGCCGAAGACCAACCCGTTGCCTTTAGTACTACGTTTAAGTTTTCGAATACATTACGATCCTCTAGGAGTCTAAAATCTTGAAAAACGATTCCTAGCTTTCTGCGCAATAGGGGGAGGTCACGTTCTTTAAGTTTTCGCAGATCAAAGCCAGCAAATTGAGCACTTCCACTGCTTATTGAAATGTCACCATAGATAGATTTAAGTAGGCTGCTTTTCCCAGAACCAGTTTTACCGATTAGGTATAGATAATCGCCTTTGTTTACTTCTAAGTCGATCTCTTTTAAGAGGGTTTCTCTTCCTAACGTTATAGATACTGCATTCAGCGAAAGTATCGGTGTTTGTTCGCTCATGTATTGAATTTGCTGTTTAAAGGTAAGCAATACACGGCTATCCGACTATCTTTACATTTTGTATTTAAATGGAGTTTGTTTGAAAAAACGTGCCGCCCCTAAACTTGCTTACTCCCCGAACTTTGGTTCTTTTTTTCGCCCTGAGTCGTTTCGATTTTTTTATGGGTATCTCATTCTTTTTTGGGGAACACTCGGGGTATGGCTCAGTATTCCCGGACAAACTATGGGAATCTCGGTTTTCACCGATCCTGTAAAAGGAGCATTGGATCTTTCTCGAGATGAATTTTCAAACGCGTATACCATAGGCACCATACTCAGTGCATTGTTTGTGGCTAGGGCTGGTAGGTGGTTTGATCGTATTGGTGCACGCTATCTCTCTATGATTGCTTCTTTTTCCATGGCAATACTACTTCTTATTTTTTCATGGTCTGAGCAGATCATTACGCTCATTTCGAATTATACGTCACTCACAAAATGGTGGATCACTTTTCTGCTGGTAACCTCACTGTTTTTTGGTCTCCGTTTTTTCGGCCAAGGAGTGCTTACAATGAGCTCTAGAAATATGATTATGATGTGGTTCGAGCGTTACCGCGGAAGGGTAAATATGATTACCAGTATTGCCCTTTCATTTGGGTTTAGCTCTGCGCCGCTTTGGATGAATTCAATGATCGATAACTGGGGTTGGTCAGGTGCATGGCAGGTAATGTCACTATGTTTGTTAGTTTTTACCTTTCTAATACTATTGTTTTATCGGGTCCGACCTGAAGATCACGGATTGCTCCCTGATGGAATCTCAGCGCCCTCATCAGAAAAAAAACATGCTTTTATTAAGCCCGTTATTGAGTTTACCCTTTCTGAAGCACGATCTACAAGGGCTTTTTGGGTATTTTCGATTTTGTTAGCATTTAATAGTTTTTTCATAACCGGGCTCACTTTTCATGTGGTTTCTATTTTTGAGAGTTTTGGGCTGAACAAGGAGCAAGCAGTCTGGGTGTTTTTGCCCGGATCTGTAGTCGCCGTAACGGTTTCAACTATTTTTAATTACTTCAGCGACTATGCGAAGCTTAAGGGTTATGCCTATATGATGATTTTTGGTGGTCTGGTAGCTTGCTTTGGACTTGCGCAATTAGATCGTCCTTATGCTATCTACTTTCTGATTGGG
>CAZUBV010000194.1:0-2562 GCA_964618875.1 uncultured Flavobacteriaceae bacterium | reverse complement strand
GCAGGAACTACAAGGGACACTGTCGAGGATACGTTCAATTCTGGCGGTCTTACCTACCGCTTGATTGATACAGCTGGTATCCGTGAGACGGAGGACTATGTAGAAAAAATTGGTATCCAAAAGGCGTTCGAGCAAGCTGAAAAAGCAGATGTTATATTCTATCTCATTGACGCCACTGCGCCTGAAGCAGATCTTGAGCAGCGCATTGCACATTTGGAACAATCAGCTTCTCAAGCGGAATTGTTCTTGTGCATCAATAAATCTGATCAAGCGGATACGACTGAAATTCTCTCAAGACTAAAGGGTTCGAAGCGCCAGATCTTTGAGATAGCCGCAAAAACCAGAGACGGACTAACGGAGCTTTTAACAGCATTGAAAGAAGCAACTGCTTGGACCTCACACAGCGCCTCACAGACTATTGTCACTAACGCACGTCACGCCGATGCATTGCGCAGAACCGCTTTGGCACTAGATAAAAGTATCGAAGCAGTAGAACTCAGCATACCTGGGGATTTATTGGCTCAGGACTTACGGTTGGCGCTCGATGGACTAGGCGAAATCACCGGTACAATATCTACCGACGACCTGCTCGCTAACATCTTCAGCAAGTTCTGTATAGGGAAGTAAAAACCCCTCCAAACCGAAGCTTGAAGGGGTCGTTACACAAATTCGTTTGACTTAATCAAACATTCGCTTCTTTGAAGAAGCATTCCATCCCATAGATAATCCGAATCTAAAAGACGAGCCATCCTTTGGAGGGATGAAATACGCATTAATCGGGAAGTTCATCTCCCCGCTTTTTACTGTTTTACCTACTGAGAATACCAAGGCTGTACTCACACCGTACACTCCGCGAGAATCGAGTTGACCATCCATCGTTTTAGTAATATCTAGTGTTGGGCCAAAGGCAAATTCCCATCCAGAATTGTTGTTACGCAATCCATTTAGCAAGGTAACATTTGGGACAAAGCGGTTGGCTTCGAGTCCACTGACTAAGGGAATAAATTCAGCCAATGCCTGCCAATTTCCTGTGGTGATGTAGGCTTTTTCAAACTGGTAACCGAACTGAGACATGATAGGAATCTTTTGATCGAAACCTCCTTCGATTGCCGGCTTTGCAAGAATTTGAGCATTAGCACCAGTAACAAATCCAAAGCCCATACGCGGACCTTCTGCAACAATAGTGCGATCAAAAGGATTGTTTAATATGTTCTCATAATCGTTAGCTACAGTCACTCTACGGACCAATTCCGGATCGTTTTCCAAGCCCATCATATCTTTCAAGGTTAGCTCAGCCATCAAAAGGTCATTCTTCGGTACATCCACATAATTGCGATTGGCACTGTTCACGAAAGAGCCTTGGGCTACATCGAATAATCTGACAGTTGTACTTACTTTCTCACCGAGCAAGTTCATAGAGCCGGTAAGAATAAAATCTACTTCTAGCTTCTCCCCTAACTCTTTCAAACAGATTCTTGAGAAACAGCCCGTAAAATCAACATCATCGCGTTCAGAGATATATTCCACATCATAATTATCGATGACTTCGTAGTTTTCCATATTGATCATCTCAAGGGTAAGTTTTTGAATGATTTGGTAGCGTTCTACCTCATTATATCCTCGGGTATCAAAGTCTAAGACTGCCACGGATGGTGTCTTTTGAGCAAACAATGCTACTGTAAACATTGTAAGAAGGGTAGTTAATTTGAATTTCATAACGAATTGTGTTTTGATTATGGTGCTAAGTACCCTCGATTAAAACGCTCCCACAATTCAAAAAATACCGTTATATGTCTTTTTATGTGTTTTTATACACGCCTAAAGCGGATAAATGAATAATTATGACTCATATTTGAGACAATAGTATGTGATAACCCTGCAGTACATTTGCAAACAAAGACTCAGCTTTGAAAAAAGACATCATCATTCCAGAGGTTAAAAATGTTTACGTCGCAGCCATTCAACGCGAAGACGAACAAGGCAATAAGAACTGGTGGGTACACATTATCAATGATACTGAAGGTCCACTAGAACATTTGATGATTCAGAGCCGTGGATATAGTGACTTGGAAACAAAAGGAGGCAAACAAACAGCTACCTTAAGAAAGTCCATTAAGGTGCTTCCTGCAAAAAGCGCATCGAAGCTAGAACCCATCATGCCCGAGGTTTTTGATCTATTCAACGAGTATTGGATCAGCTTTTTTGAAGATGGTCAAATGAAGGATCGGAAGTACATTTTTGGCCCACATACCATTGATGCCAATTTCATGGACCCTATTCCCGTCTTACAAGTACAGGGAATCTTGGTGCGTTAGGAGGCGCTGTAATCCTCTCCTTTTCGAACTCGGTGCCATACGATCCATGCAAGCGTAGCATTGACCATGTAGAACCCGTATTTAGCGACGTAGGCAATGTTGCCAAACAGAATGTTTTGGTAGAGCTTAAGCATATTATATACCTGCCAGCTTGCCCATGAATCTGCATACATGCGAGGCGTATTCAGAATTCCGGAATAAGTAATCCCAGTGATGATGGCCGTCACGGTGAACTTCGACATCTTAT
>CAZUBV010000193.1:0-2574 GCA_964618875.1 uncultured Flavobacteriaceae bacterium | reverse complement strand
CCCGCGACCTCAACCTTGGCAAGGTTGCGCTCTACCAACTGAGCTATTTTCGCAAGTAAGGTAAGAACCTAACCCTAGCGCTTTCCTAGGGGATGCAAATGTACTATTTTTCTTCAAAATCAAAATAATTCGAAATCAAAAAATAGCGTGTTTTACAGTTTTTCGAGTCGTTTTTTGATGTTTTCAAGAGCGAGTAAGGCCTCGATAGGGGTGAGCTCGTTCAAATTTAAAGCGACCAAATCTTCTTTGATTTCGAGTAATACGGGATCATCGAGCTGAATAAAACTCAGTTGCATATCATTTTCGATGGATGAAAGCGTGGTTTGCTCTTCTTTACGTTGTCCGCTTTGTTCGAGGTTTTTGAGCACTTTTTTTGCTTGCTGCAATAACGTTGCAGGCATTCCGGCCATCTTTGCTACATGAATACCAAAGCTGTGCTCAGAGCCCCCCGGGGTAAGGGTTCGTAAAAAAAGTACATTCTCTTTGGTTTCTTTTACCGCAACATGATAGTTTTTAATGCGGGGGTAGGTATCGGTCATATGATTCAGCTCGTGGTAGTGAGTGGCAAAAAGGGTTTTGGGTTTGCTCGGATGCTCATGTAGGTATGAGGCTATTGCCCAAGCAATCGAGATGCCATCGTAGGTGCTGGTACCGCGTCCTATTTCGTCCATCAGTACAAGACTTCGATCACTAAGGTTGTTAATGATGGCGGCGGTCTCGTTCATCTCAACCATAAAGGTTGATTCGCCTTTGCTGATATTATCGCTTGCTCCAACCCGGGTGAATAGCTTGTCAATAATTCCGATCTCGGCACTACTGGCAGGTATAAACGAGCCCATTTGGGCAAGAATAACACAAAGAGCGGTTTGTCGCAGTATGGCCGATTTTCCGCTCATATTGGGCCCGGTAATCATGATCAGTTGTTGCGTATCGGTACTCAGCGAAAGATCATTAGCGATGTAGGGCTGATCTATGGGTAACTGTTTTTCGATTACCGGGTGTCGAGCGCCTTTTAGTTCGAGTGAATAGCCGGTAGTAAGGGTCGGTTTAGTATACTGATTAACCGTGGCGATGTGCGCAAAATTGACGAGTACATCAAGAGCAGCGATTGATCCTGAACAGTGCTGCAGTAGCGTCACATGTACTTGTAATTTGGCAATGAGCGTTTGGTACAACTCAGCTTCTAGTTGAGCAATTCGGCTCTCTGCTGATGCGATTTTACTTTCGTACGCTTTGAGTTCTTCGGTTATGTAGCGCTCAGCATTTACTAAGGTTTGTTTGCGAATCCAGTCCTCAGGTACCTTGTCTTTGTGCGTGTTTCTAACCTCGAGATAGAAACCAAAAACACTGTTTGAGTCTATTTTAAGGGAACTAATTCCGGTACGGTCGATTTCTCGTTGTAAGAGACTATCGAGGTGTTTATGACCACTTTGTGAAAGTGCGCGAAGCTCGTCAAGTTCGGTGTTTACGCCTTCTTTGATAACTCCGCCTTTTGATAGTAAAACAGGTGGATTATCAGAGAGCTGTGTTTGAAGCAGCTGCGCAACCGATTGAAGCTCGACGGCTTTGAGCGTGTCTGGGTAAGCAGCCTTTTCAAGAAGCTGATCGATCTCGAGTATTCGGCCAATAGCATGTTCTAAGGCCTTAAGTTCTTTGGGGTGTGCCCGAGCTGCTGCAATGCGTGCTACTACGCGTTCAATATCTACAAGTTTACTAAGCAAATCTTGCAGGGTTTGGTACAAGCTATTTTCTAAAAGCTTTGTTACGCGGACCTGGCGCTTTTCAATACCGTTAAGAACCGTAAGGGGCATTCCGAGCCATTGCTTGAGTAGGCGACCACCCATTGGGGTTTTTGTGTGGTCAATAATATCGATAAGTGCGGTTCCGCCTTTCTGAAGGGGTTCAAAAAGTTCTAGATTTCGAATGCTGAAATGATCGAGCCATAGATATCCCTCTGGGGTGATGCGTCTGATTTGCCGTAAGTGACCCAAACGATCGTTTCGCGTCTCGGACAGGTAGTGTAGAATAGCTCCGGCGCTTACAATACTATCGGTGTGTCCTTCTAATCCAAATCCGCTTAAGTTGTGGGTTTGAAAATGGGCAAGTAGCTTTTCTTTGGCAAAGGATTCGCTAAAAATCCACGATTCGAGACTGAAAAGTTGGAGTCCTGTGAGCGATTCCTGTAGGCTGTTGCGCTGCGTTTTTGAAATGAGTACTTCGGCTGGCCGAAATTGAGCAAGTAGCTTTAAAATAAAAGATTTAGACCCTTGTGCAACCGAGAACTCACCGGTTGAGATGTCGGCAATGGCTAAGCTGAATTGTTTTTCGCCCTGGTATAATGCGCCTAGATAATTGTTGCTTTTTGCTTCGAGTAGTTCGCTCTCAAAAGTTACCCCAGGGGTAATGAGTTCGGTGATTCCGCGTTTTACGATACCCTTGGTTTGACTGGCGTCTTCGAGTTGATCGCAAATTGCCACGCGCTCACCAGCACGTACAAGCTTGTATAAATAGGTGTTTAATGCATGATGCGGAAAGCCCGCAAGCGGTGTTTGATCACCACCATTATTGCGCTGA
>CAZUBV010000192.1:0-2595 GCA_964618875.1 uncultured Flavobacteriaceae bacterium | reverse complement strand
AACCATTTTTTCATGTCTCTGGCACTATTGCCCTTACATATTCCATTAACACTGGGTGGCGCTTGGCTCTCCGACTGGAAAGATGGTGATGAAATGGATTCTTACTCTGCTTTACAATGGCTAGAGGACCTCTCTTGGCCAGCTTGGCTTGCTGTGATGTACGGTGCCAGTTTTATCCTTACAGCATTCTGGAGAGGCATGTCCGGGAAATCTAAACCCGAAAACAACTGGTCGGAAATAAAAGGGACTGATTGCAGTTTTTGTATCGAACCTCTTCTTGAATTATTATCGGAATCTCAAAAAGAGACCACTTATAAGTTTGCCAATAAAGACGGATCACCAGACAAACGAAGAAAAGATAACCCCTCTAAAGGTAAATCAGTGGCTGAGTTTTGCTGTACGTCTTGCGACAGCAAGATCAGAGCAAGGCTTCTTTACACTGATCAGGAGGTAACCAAGTTTGAGTTTTTAGAATCTTGTGAAACCAAGACCCATGCAAAGATTTTATACACTGATCAGGAGCTGACCGAGCTTAAAATTTTAATTAACTGACCTAAAAAGCATATTAGAACCTATATTTTATGAATATGAAAAACCGAGCTGTAGGGATTATTGACGAACCTATTCGTACATCTAAATCGGACGCATTGGCGATTAGTTTGTATGCAAACTCGCTAACGCGATTCATAGTAGAAACCGATACTCCAATGACGGTAGGCGTCCAAGGTGAATGGGGAAGCGGAAAAACGTCTATGCTAAATACCATATGGGATAAACTGTCTCAAGACGAAAAGATCAAACAGATTTGGGTAAACTCCTGGGAGAATTCTCTGCTTTGCACGCCAGAGGAGTCGCTGTTAAAAATAACTAACGAAATCTTAACTGTGCTAATCGGTGCTGACTTGGACAAATCTCGACAGCAAAAAATAAAGAATGTTGCTGCAGGGATATTTAAGGGTGCCGTCAAGGTAGGGGCAACCGCCGCACTCGGGGTAAAAGCAGGCCAATTAGCGGATGATTTTTTAGCAGAAAAGCAAAATGGTATCAAAGAATTGAGAACGCAACTTAATGAACTTGTTAAGGAGGTCCGAGAGCGCGAAACCAACCCTTTTGAAAAGATTGTTATATACGTAGACGATCTGGATCGTATTGAACCAAGGAATGCTGTTAGCATACTGGAGCTTTTGAAAAATATCTTTAGTGTTCACGGATGTGTTTTCATATTAGCGATCGATTATCAAGTTGTGGTCAAGGGTCTCGAGGGCAAGTTCGGAAAGCAAACAGTTGAAAACGAATGGGAATTCAGAGCGTTTTTTGATAAAATCATACAATTACCGTTCATGATGCCCATGAATCAGTACGACATAGGAAACTATGTCACGTCCTTATTAGTTGACGTTGGATTTTTGGACGGGGATAACGTCAAACCCGAAGACATTAAAGAAGTTGTTATGCTGACTCTTGGCGGTAACCCAAGGTCCCTCAAAAGACTTATAAATGCAGTTACTCTCATTCAAATATTTGGTGAGGAGAAACGACAAACCGAGGATTCTTCAGACGACAAAAAAAATACTGGAGAAGATGAAAAAATTCTCTTGTTTGCACTTCTTTGTTGTCAGATTGCGTACCCGGCAATTTATAATTTATTCATTGAAAAGCCTGATTTTACAGGATGGGACGAGGAATTCGCGAAGAAAAATATTAGTACAGGCTTGGAAATAGATAACGATGCTTTCCAGCGTGAATTTGCTGCCGCTGTCAAAACAGAACAGTTTGACGAGGATTGGGAGCAAGCACTCTACCGAATATGCTTTCATAGAACTAGACTTAAACATAGAGTTAAAGATCTCTCCCGCCTCTTAAATTTTATAAAAGATAAATACGAAGATAAAGAGGAAGGCTTAGAGTCACTAATAGCGAGTGTTCTGTCAGAAACTTCGGTTACGAGCGTTGAATCTACCGATATAGGTCAAGTCGCTTTACTACCTAAAAAAGAAGCTGGCAGTTATAAGAGGAGAGTTCTCGACGGTATCGAAACTTTCTTGCTGGATTTAGAAGTTACTAGAAATTGTACGCAGGAAGCGATTGATCTAAATCGTTACATCGCAGAGGAAATGAAAAAGAGATTTCCTGACGCAACTCCTTATTTCGCTACCCACATGAGCTTCAATGCTAATAAGAAAAAGTTTATGCGATTTCAAGCTACCTTTTCCGACAATAAAAAATTTGAAGTAACACTTCAATTGCTAAAGCATCATAAACACGACTATAGGATCCCGAAGGTTGATGGCGTCTTAGCCAAAATGGATCGACGGTATACGCAAGGGAAAATATTCAGCTGCCACAATTCGGAATACTATAGAATCAGATTCAAAGATGCAATAATATTCAAAAACGCTGAGAGTAAAGTTTGGGAGCTTATCGCTGAAGCTTTCGAAATGGCCCAGGATAAGGATAGGATATTGGCATTCGACTACCCCGCGGGTAGTGTCAAAAGCGAGTTGAAAACTATTGAAAATGATTCACTAGCGGTTGAGGAATTCGCGGATGAGGTACTGATTCCAAGTTATTATTATGAAGTATAGGCTAACGAAA
>CAZUBV010000191.1:0-2610 GCA_964618875.1 uncultured Flavobacteriaceae bacterium | reverse complement strand
ATCTTGCTGCATAGCCGTTAGAACATCCAGGGTTTGATACGCAATTGCATCGAGTGCTGCTCGGGCGATATGGGCTTTTGTGGTGCCTCGAGTTAGTCCGGTTATTTGTCCTCTGGCGTATGGGTCCCAGTAAGGTGCTCCGAGTCCTACAAAAGCGGGTACAAAATAAACGCCGCCACTGTCGGGAACACTGGCGGCAAGTGCTTCTACTTCTGAAGAGGCTTCAATAAACCCTAAACTATCTCGAAGCCATTGAACTACTGCTCCTGCCATAAAAACACTCCCTTCGAGGGCATAGGTTGTTTTTCCGCCAAGGCTCCATGCCACCGTGGTGAGTAGATTAGCCTTGGAAAGTACGGGCTCTTCACCTACGTTCATTAGCATGAAACACCCCGTTCCGTATGTGTTTTTAACCATACCAACTTCAGTACATTGTTGTCCGAAAAGCGCAGCTTGCTGGTCTCCGGCGATTCCGGAAATCGGAATTTCAGCGCCTAAAATAGCTGCTGCTGTGGTGCCATACTGCTCGCTTGATGAACCTACTTTTGGTAATAAGCTTTTCGGCACAGCTAGGATATTTAGTAATTCTTCATCCCAGTCTAGAGTGTGTATGTTAAAGAGGAGTGTTCTTGAAGCATTAGAGGGATCGGTCACATGAAGGCGATGTCCGCTCAGCTTATATATGAGCCAGGTATCAATTGTTCCAGCCATCAGTTCGCCTTGTTCGGCACGCTTTCGAGCTCCGGGAACGTGATCGAGAATCCAAGCGATTTTTGTTCCTGAAAAATAGGCATCAAGCACTAGGCCTGTTCGAGATCGAAAGAGTTCTTCTTTACCTTCGCTTTTGAGTTGTTGGCAGAATTCTGTAGTTCGTTTGTCTTGCCAAACAATAGCCCTGTATATAGGCTTTCCTGTTTGACGATCCCACACAACTACGGTTTCTCGTTGATTGGTGATGCCAATTGCTGCGATGGCCTGAGCACCTTCTTTTAGATTAGAAAGTGCGGTTTTCGCTACTTCGAGCTGGCTTTCCCAAATTTCTAACGGATCGTGTTCAACCCATCCGTTTTGCGGAAAATGCTGTGTAAATTCTTTTTGGGCTGTCGCAATCACCCTGCCAGAGTGGTCAATTACAAGCGCTCTTGAGCTTGTGGTTCCTTGATCTAGAGCGAGTATATATCGATTCATAGTCACCTATTTAGCCGTAAAAAGATACGACAACATTCGTTTATCTTTGCTTTCAATTCGAAAAGACAATGCAGCGAAAATCACTAGAAGATTTCCGATCTAAATTAACCCCAAGCCTTAATTATTGGGAAGCCTATCACTCCGCCCCTAGCAATATTGCACTAGTAAAGTATTGGGGGAAATTCGAACCTCAGTTGCCTGCCAACGCTTCGATATCGTTTACCTTGTCTAAGGCACTAACTTCAACGAAGGTTGTATTTACCCGCTCAGAAAAACAGCGTATTTCAGTTGCGTTGGTGGGTGTTCCAACTCCTAGTTTTATTCCAAAAATTGAATTGTTTTTAAAGCAGATAGCTCCCTATTGCGGCTATCTTTCGGCCTACAGTCTATCTATTGAAACCACTAATAGCTTTCCGCACAGTAGCGGAATTGCTTCTTCGGCCAGCGGTATGGCCGCACTAGCAATGGCCATTTGTGATTTAGAGGCTGAGTTGTCTTCTAATCCGCTCGATCGTCAAAAGGCCTCTTTTTTGGCTCGCTTAGGTTCAGGTAGCGCTGCGCGAAGTATTGAAGGTCCGATCGTAAGTTGGGGAAAACATCGAGAATTAAAAGATAGTTCCGACCTCTACGGAACCCTGTTTCAGAAAGCAGCACCTGTTTTTTCTACCTATTGCGATACGATATTGTTAGTTCACAAAGGGGTCAAATCGGTGAGCAGTTCAGTAGGACACGGTCTTATGAATAACCACCCATTTGCCGAACAACGTTTTGCACAAGCGAATCATAATTTGGGTAGACTTCTACGGGTATTAGAGTCGGGTGATCTAGAAGCTTTCATTGAAATTGTTGAATTAGAAGCACTTAGCTTACATGCTATGATGCTGAGCTCTACTCCGAATTTTATATTAATGCAACCGGGTACGCTTTCGATTATTCAAAAAGTGAGAGAGTATCGTATGCAAACTAAAACTCCGGTTTGTTTTACGCTTGATGCGGGTGCTAACGTGCATTTGTTGTACCCTGAGTCAGTCGCCGAAAGCGTAAGTCAATTCATTGAGAATGAGTTGAAAACCTTTTGTGAAGAAGGCCAATATCTAACCGATCAATGTGGACATGGAGCGGTATAATTGTTTATCTTTGCGATGAAAAAATTAAACAAAATGAAAGGTCCACTCTTTTACGCTAAGATTTTACTTTTCGGAGAATACGGAATCATAAAAGATTCTAAGGGCCTTGCTATACCTTTTAATGCTTTTAAAGGAGCTCTCAGATTTGATTCAGATCAGCACGATCAAAGGGCTACTGCTTCAAACGCGCATTTACGACGATATGCAGACTATCTAAATGCCAAGGTTGATGCAAAAGAACTGAGTGTGTCTTTCGATTTCGATAAGTTGCAATATGATTTGGACCACGGAATGT
>CAZUBV010000190.1:0-2632 GCA_964618875.1 uncultured Flavobacteriaceae bacterium | reverse complement strand
ATAAGTTAGAATAAAGCTAATACCCGCAAAAAAAACTCCGAGAAGATAAACGGTGAACAATCGCGCTGAATCAAATAGGCTTAAGAAAAGCTGACTCGCCATGTACAACCACAACATATTAAATACTAAGTGCCATAGATCTGCATGAACCAAACTGTAAGTCAAAAGTGACCAGGGCATTATGAGCCAACTCGACAACTCCGAGGATAATTCAAAAAATAGGTTGAAAGGAACTCCAATGAGGGACAATAATGAGCCGACTAGAAAAAAGCCAATCTCAAAAACAATTAACTTTTCTAACCATCCCCAACTACTCCAGTAATACGTCAGATTTTTCATGAATCCCAACGATGATTATCAAATGAATTCTTATTCCAATACCACATCATTATAAACCCAAGTAACGCACCACCAATGTGTGCAAAGTGTGCGATTCCAGTGTTCTGATTCGTAATTCCAAAATACAGATCACCTAAAATGATAAGCGGAACAAAGTACTTCGCCTTAATTGGAAACGGCAAGAATAGCAGCATAAGTCGAGCCTCAGGATACATAAAAGCAAAAGCTACCAGTACTCCATAAACTGCACCAGAAGCACCAACAGCTGGAGTATAAAACGACGATTTAAGCTGCTGGGCAACCTCATAAGATACGCCTTGCTCAATGTAACTAAGATTCAATCCATTTATCGAGTTGAGTGCCTCAAAAAGTTGAATCCTTGAAATACCCGATTCAATGACCTGAGAAACGGCCTCATTGAAAAAATAGAAATTGACTCCCGTATGAAGAAATGCTGCACCTAATCCAGCAGAGAAAAAAAAGAAAATAAACTTTTCTCTTCCCCATTGCCGCTCAAGAGGCGAGCCAAAGGCCACTAAAGCATACATGTTGAATAAAATGTGAGTAAAGCCTCCATGCATGAACATATGCGAAGCGAACTGCCAAAATCCAAAACGTGGATTCTCCATGAACCAAAGTGAGAACTTTAGATACATGTAATCGCCTAAACTCAGGGTAAGCACGAAGAAAATAACGTTGGCGATTAAAATCCCACGAACGGCAGAGGGCATTTGCTGAAGCATATCAATTAAATTTTAAAGCTATTTCGTTGGAATTCAATACAATAAAAATTCGCTTTCCATCAGGAGAAACTTGTGATTCTTTACAAGCATCAAGATCAGTAAGTAGCTTAAACATTTGATCTACAGTAAGCTTTACTCCTCCTCTAGTGGCTAAGTTACGAGATAAGATTTTAGCAGTAAGATCAGCGATAGAGAGATTTTCAGAGGTGTCATGCTCATAAGATTGATTTAACAACTCCTTAAATACTTCGACCGATTGTCTTTGTTCAAAAAACTCTGGTCCACCTTTTAAAATTATCGAGTTTTCTTGTGCCTCTATATGAAAACCCAAGTCAATTAATTGATCCTCAATTAACCTAAATTGAAGTAACTCTTGCGCATTCAGTTCAATTTGTTCTGAAAACAGCCATTGTTGTGAGTGGGAAGTATCAACGGTCATCGCTCTGAGAAAACGCTCATAAAGCACTCTTTGATGCGCTCTAAACTGATCAATCGCAATCAATTCATTTCCTTTAGCCAGAAGTATAAACTTATGGTCTAATTGCAGTGGTGATTTATCAGAAGTAAGCAATAAACCTTGATTAGAGAAATCGCTATCTAACGAATGCTGTATCGGGTCCTGGTCTATTATGATTGCATTCTCCTGATCAAACAAGGGCCGGGTAGACTCATTGCCAAAGGGGTTAAAACTTCGGTCAACTGATACACGGGGAAGTTTATACGCGTCTGTTATGCGCGCAGTTTCATAGCTTAGCTCGTAGCTTGGATTCAAATCGAAATCAATACTAGAAGACACTTTAAATTGACCGAGACTATGTCGAACGGCTGCTTTTAAAATGGAGAAAATTTCAAATTCATCGCTAAGCTTTATCTCGGTCTTGGTAGGATGAATATTGACATCAATTTTAGCCGGATCTACTCGCAAAAACAAAAAATATCCGGGCTGCATATCCGAAGGCATTAAGCCTTCAAACGCTTGTGTTACAGATTTGTGCAAATAAGGACTCTTTACAAAACGGTCGTTGATAAAGAAAAATTGTTCTTGCCTAGACTTCTTTGCAAATTCGGGTCGTAACAGATATCCACTTATCGCCACATCGGGTGTTTCTTCGCTTACGGGTACTAAACGCTGCGGAAATTTTGAACCGAAAATATGCCCTAAACGTTGGAGCAGATTTATGGGTGGAAGATTAAAAAGTAACTGATCGTCGGAATACATCTTCCAGTGTATCTCGGTATGAACAATAGCGATTCTATGAAACTCATCAATACAATGGCGCAATTCGACGGCATCAGACTTTAAAAAATTTCGCCGTGCGGGAATATTGTAAAATAGATGCTTTACATTAATCGTGGTACCGTATGGTGCAACTATTTCTTTCAACTCAAATTCCTCCCCTCCATGATTTCTGTACTGATAAGCAGTTTCAGAATTTGCCAGTCGACTGTTACAAGAAACTTGAGAAATAGCAGCAATACTGGCTAATGCTTCGCCTCGGAAGCCTTTGGTAGCTAAAGAAAATAAATCTTCAGCCCTCGAGATTTTAGAG
>CAZUBV010000189.1:0-2652 GCA_964618875.1 uncultured Flavobacteriaceae bacterium | reverse complement strand
TGAAATGTCAGAACTTATAGAATCCTGGAGTGATTATTTCCTTTTCTTGAAGCCCTTAGGACATTTTGGATTTACTGCCCTGACCTTCTTAATCAATTTGCCTTTGATGCAGGTTATCTTCTTTCGGGAATTTGCTTGGGCGGTTGCTACCGCATTCGTAATAGCAGCTTCTAAGGTTGCCAGAATCTTCCGATTACTCTGTAATTCCGAATCAAAAGTAGATGTGTTCACATTACAATCCATTGGAAGTGGGGCAATAGAAACAATTCCATTGAAGGTTGAAACTGAGGCAGGGTAGGCGACTCCTGCAGCCTTCGCTTCAAAGATCGTGAGTTGTAAATCCCCGTTAAATTTGACACAACGATTCTGCATTTCATCCTTTAATTTTTTTTCTGCTTCAGCCTCTGCTTTCGCCTTATCCATTACTTGCTCCTCTACATTAGATGTAGTGGAAATTTTTGACACGGCACCCCATGGATTTTCTTCAATTCTGCAACTAATTATCGTTGAACAAAGTAATGGAACTCCATGAGCGTTTCCAAAACCTTCTGAAAGCACACCCGAAGAGAGAAGATTTTTTGAAGTGGCCAATCCCAAAACCCGACCCGTTGAATCAAAAACTGGTCCACCTGAGTTCCCAGGATTAATTGGTGCGGTTAAGGTAAAAGTTCTAGCCAAAGAATTAATTGAGGAGATTATTCCCGTGGTTAGAACATTCGCCTTACCTAGAGGTGATCCCAAAACGCCAATCCACCATCCCTGTTGCGGCGAACTTCCTATCCATTGCAGGGTTGGAATCTGAGCGCGCGTAGCCACTCCAGCAACATCATTAGAAGAATTCCAAGAAACTACATTTCCTGCAACGGAGGTGCCATTAGAAAGTATTAAGGTAACACTCTTCGAACTGAGACACCTTTCAATAACATGATGATTAGTAACAATAAGGGAATTAAATCCAGCAGATACGAGAGCGGAAGAGAGATTTACCTGTGCAGACCATCCCGTACCAGCTCCTTCGGCACACCTCACCGTGACAACCGAGGGAAGGAGTTCTTCCGAGAGTTTCGTTAAATCTTTAGGCGGTTCTGAGAAATTATTGGTGCTTTTGCTTGAGTTAGCAATATTTTCTGGAAGGACAAACGTTGATCCAGAGGAAGCATTCCCGGCACTTCCACTGCCTGATGAGGAGCTCCCCAGAAGGTTCACCCGCATCATTGGCCAAGGCGCCCAGTCGTAAGAATCGTCATTGATAGAGGATTTATAATGAGTAAACCCAGCCATATTAAAAGTATTGGGTAAACCGATACAAAGTCTCGATACCTTGAAACCAATCCATTTTTTGCCCTCATCAAGATGAGTAAAAATTCTTACCGGACATGAGGTCCATGTTTTAGTTCTTGAATCGAAAGCATTCGCCGTAACTGAGGATAGGTCTGTTTTCAAAGTCAAATCCTTCAGCTCAAGCAGTATGTCACCTTCACCATCAAGGTCATAGTCCAAAAAAATGCCTGAACGTGAACCTAGGCCATCATTGAACATATCAATTCGAGGCATTTCCTTAAATGTAATATAAAAGTTGATAAAATCATGTGGGTTATAAAAAATGTAATCAGGGCTAAATTCAACGTCATATTGACTGTTATAAACTTTTCCGTCGTAACTAGCATCAAATATCGAAGTTTGACTCCAAGTAACATTAGCATTTGCTGATGGAATGTTTGCAAGGGAAGTTATCCCAAGAATTAACGTAAGCCCCATAATCAATGGCTTGGCTCTAAACACCTCAATAGTATACTCCCATTCTTTTTGAGCGTGATAAATCCTTAATGAATATCTTCAAAAGGGAATAGTGGTGACGGTAATTTTGTATCTCTAAGTGATATCTCTCCTGAAAACAAGTTTCGTAATTTCGCAGGTATATCCGCGTCGGAACTCGCGGAACGGTGAAAAGCCTGAGATGGTTGTCTCAGCCTTGCTTATCCCAAGAACAGAGATTGAGGTATACGGGGATCAGGCTCCGTTGTAATTGCCACAAGCACAACAGCGAAGATTGCACTCAGTAAAGTTGCCAGCACTAATGAATCGCTTATCTCTCCTGGCTCAACTTTCTTGTCGTAATACCTAAGCCCATAAACGGCAAGAAATACAAGGGGAAAAGAGATGATGAAAGTGAAAGCAAAGACATAATTTTCTGGATGGAAGAGCCCTACAAGAAAACAGATTCCAATGATGATTAGCTGATACCTGCGTTTCATGGCTCTTGCCTAGTCTTTGATGGCAGCATTCACGATTACACAAGTAAGAAACACGGCTCCAAAAATCGCCTTCGCGAGATAGATTTCCCGATCCTGAGCCTCCCCTTCTGCTCCTGTCCATAGTTTTTTCCCATCTTTTGGCCTCTCTGTTTCTTTATAGATCACATAGGCGAAAGACAGCAAAGGTAAAATCCACAAGATTGGTAACTTGAACATTTCTCTTTTCCGATCTCTTATGCCACTTCGTAAGGGCAGATCCAAAGGTACTTTTTTCTAGGTGGCATGACTACCCCCCTGTCTTTACCGACTATCTCTCCCCGATCGTGCCGGATTCGAACCGTTTAAGGCTTATTAGAACCGATCTAAAACTTTTTGGGGAAAAAAGAACAGGAAGAGT
>CAZUBV010000188.1:0-2660 GCA_964618875.1 uncultured Flavobacteriaceae bacterium | reverse complement strand
GTTTCTAAATGCCCTGTTCCTTGGTCAACATATTTCAATTCCTAATCCATAAATCCATGAAAAAAAGTATACTTCTTGCTGGTTTATTTCTTGTATTCGCATGCAGCCCAGCATCAGAGACTCTCGAAGAGAAAGCCCTTAGAATTCATCAATCGGTAATCACTATAGATACCCATGACGATATTAATGTCGCCAACTTCACCGATAGTATTAACTACACTCAGCGGCTAAGTACCCAAGTAAACCTTCCGAAAATGGACGAGGGACAGCTCGATGTAGCTTGGCTTATTGTTTACACCGGCCAAGGTGAACTTACCCCCGAGGGATATGCAGCTGGCGCCGAAAATGCCATGGCAAAATTCGATGCAATCGAACGCTTAGTCGAGGTCTATGCTCCTGATCAAATTGGATTAGCCACCACCTCAGATGAGGTTCGGAGTCTGGTTGCCGAAGGCAAAAAAGTGGCGATGATTGGGGTAGAAAATGCGTACCCAATCGGAGAAGATCTTGCCAATTTTGAGTTATATCGCGATCGTGGGGCTCGTTACGTTTCGTTATCGCACAATGGCCACAGTCAATTTTCAGACTCTAACACAGGCGAGGCCGATGGATTTCTGCACGGCGGACTGAGCGAACTTGGAAAGCAAGCCATAGTAGAAATGAACCGACTGGGAATGATGATCGATGTGTCTCACCCTTCTAAAGAAGCGATGCGTCAAATGATCGAGCTATCAAAAGCGCCTATAATTGCTTCCCACTCTTCTGCTCGTGCCCTTTGCGACCACTCTAGAAACCTCGATGACGAGCAACTGTTATGGATGAAAGAAAACGGAGGGGTGGTGCAAACCGTAGCCTTTTCATCGTACGTAAATACCGAAAAGCATAACGAGCGCAACACCTATATTACCGCGTTACGAACTAAGGTTGCTGCAGAGAAGGGCCTTAAATGGTATGACCGCTCTGAGCTTCGAACTCTTGAACCCTCAGAGCGCGATGCGTTTATGAGTTACTATCGAGAGATTATGGAAGCGGCCGATGAAATCGCCGCCACAGATCCCGATGCTCCAACTGGTGTGACCGTAGCCGATTTTGTAGATCATATTGATTACATGGTTAACCTGATCGGAATCGATCACGTGGGTATCTCTTCAGATTTTGACGGTGGTGGCGGTGTTGCGGGCTGGAATGACGCATCAGAAACCTTTAATGTCACCCTCGAACTGGTAAAGCGAGGCTATAGCGAAGACGATATCCGCAAACTTTGGGGTGAAAACCTGCTTAGAGTTCTAGATGAGGTTCAGTCGATTAGCTCCAATTGGGTAGAGTAGCTCAGTGTCCTCTTCCGCGATTACGGATGACTTTGGTGATAAAATAAGCAAACCATCCGAGCGGACCTGCCATAAAACAGGGTAGTAAAAATAGCGGGAGTATGCGAGAAGAAAATCCTTCTTTTTCGGCATCTCTCGCTATAAAAATTCCAGCAACAAGATCAAAAGCTAGGTAGTGCACCCAGCCCATGAGAACGGCTTCTTTACTGGTAAATAACCCCATAAGGCCTTCTAGTGTCGAAAATTCAGAAAATGCCGTCGGGTCAAAACTGGTCGCGAATAAATAGGTGTAATAACCGCTGAGTCCGCCGATAATTAGATTGAGCAATACACGCTGTACAACCTTTGAATACGGTATAATAAATAATACCAACCAACTAAAAAAGGCGATGGCGTTTACCAGTTCGAAGATGCGATCGGTTGACATGAGTTTATATTTTACCTGAAGATACTACCGATTACTCTTCAAAGTGAAAAAATGACTCGATCGATTTGCCGAATAGCCGAGCCATTTTAAATGCCGTGGGTAAACTGGGATCAAATTTTTCTTTTTCAATCGCGTTAATAGTTTGTCGGGATACGCCAATAATTTCTGCCAATTCTTCTTGAGTCAGACCTTTTTCTTTTCGCAGTTCTTTGACATTGTTTCTCATTGATACCTTCTTCGGTTAACTAATAACGCAATCATGTAGGTGATGCCCATAAAAATGACCAAGAACGATATTTCGGCATCGAAAGCAATCAGATTGGTCTGATCAAGTAGTGAAAAGCTCAAACCGGTAATAAGGGTTAGTCCAAGGGTGAGCGCCATCGCTTCTAGATGCAACTTGCGTTCAAGTTCGTCGTAGTGATTGAACAGATTGCGATTTGCCCAAATCATTACTGCTCCGTTGAACAGGTTGAGCACTATTGCGACAACTGTGAGTGGGCTGCTCTCATTCCAAATAAATTTTGGTCCAAATGTGGCAAGGGCTAAAGTAGCTACCCAGCTCCAAGTCCATACGGCTAATTGTAGGGTTCGTTTACGTCGTTCTTCTTTCATTTTGTAAAGTTTTATTGACAAATATAGATCTAATTTTTAAAATGTCAAGTTTTATTTACAATTAGTGTATTTTGCTGTCCACATCATGTGGACAATTCTGTACGAAAAAGTGTAGTTTTGCCTCCTCGGGTGTTTAGCTCAGTTGGTTTAGAGCGCTACCTTGACAGGGTAGAGGTCACAGGTTCGAATCCTGTAACACCCACTAAAGGATAGAAAAAACCCATGCCTTGGCATGGGTTTTGTGTTTTTAGGCTGTGTCAAGTTTACTTGTAAACAGCCGAAAGGCACAA